>NZ_JADEVX010000288.1:0-3791 GCF_015207925.1 Microcystis sp. LEGE 00066
CTCCAGTGTTTTTACTAAGAGTTGTCAAACAATCCGAAACTGGTTTGGAGAAATAATTAGTTATTTCGAGCGAAGGACAGCGAATGGGGTGGTCGAGGGAATCAACAATAAACTTAAACTAATAAAAAGAAGAGGCTATGGCTTTAGAAACTTTCGGAATTTTTGGTTTATAAGTATGTTATCTTGGCATCTTGTCTGTTAATTTAGCATAAAGAGTAACGAAGAGCCATTCCTTCTTTCAAAACTATACCTATCAATCGTTTCCCCTTTTTTTAAGTTTCTTCTCTTTTTGTTAAGAAAGATCTGACTAATGGATAGCCCCTTGATAAGGGGGGTGCCGATAGACGGGGGAATCTGACAGTTTTTAACACCTACCTACTTATGAACGTCTAAAGTATAGTATATTCACAGGGGTGAAGTTTAGTTATTCGCTCTGTACATTAGTTATCCCAGTTGAACTAACATCGTGCTGACAAAGTTTTCTATGAATGATCAAACAATTAGTTACGAAAGTATTTCATCTCAGTTATGTTGCACCATTTTACCGACTTATAATGAGAGAGATAACATCATTCCCTTGCTTAACCGATTATTAGCCTCTATGCCCCCACCATACTTAATTATAGTGATCGATGATAATTCCCCCGATGGAACTGGGCAAGTAGTAGCAGAGTTCGCCAAATGCTATCCTCTTTCTCACCAAGATTCAGAGTTTAAGTATGGAGTAGTCCTTCAGTCTCGCATTGGAGAAAAGGGGTTAACAAATGCTCTACAAAGAGGGATTGACGATGCTATTGATCTGTATGGGGCGAAAATTGTAACTTGGATGGATTGTGATCTTTCCATGCCCCCCGAAGATGTTCCGAAGTTAATCAAATCCATTCAGGAGCGGGGGGCTGATCTGGCGGTGGGTTCACGCTGGGTGGCTGGTGGGGGTGATATTGCCCACGGGAAAATGGCTAGAATCTTAAGTTGGATTATCAATCATATAGCGATAGTGATTTTGGGAAATCAGGTTCACGATTATACCAGTGGTTTTATTGCCGCTCGTTCCCGAGTCTTAAAAAAGATTCGCTTGAGAGGAGACTATGGAGAATACTGTATTGACTTATTGTGTCGTGCTTCTCGTTCAGGTTATAAGCTAGTGGAAGTTCCTTATTTATGTGTTCCACGAAAGTCGGGCGAGAGTAAAACGGGAATTAATTTATTCGATTATTTGGATAAGGGAAAGCATTATGTAGCCACCATCTTTAGACTTATGTAATGCTTTCCGATCTCTTGGAAGTCCCGTAAATCCGTCTTAGTACCATCAAAGCCCCAAAACTTAAGATGCTGAGGACAACTCCTGCTTTTCAAGCAGCTATACTTTTGCAGTTTTTACTGTTTGCGAATAAGTAATAATACTCATGGCATGACTTGATACGATAGCTGTATTTTATTCTTTGGAACGCTCTAATGATAAAGTAGGCTGTGGCTTCCTTTCGTTGAGTATTCTGGTTCTTCGGTTTGTGTTATGCAATGTACGGGGGTTATAAGGGATGGAACCCTTATATAGAAAGACGTTTGGCGATTTTTGTCAATTGTTTTTGATATAGAGCGAACTAATCAATTAAATCTCTTGCCAGATAAGGATTTAGTCGATTTATGCCACCCTATCGAACCATAACAAGTAACGAAGAGCCAGTATTCTCAGTATGCAACAGTTTATTCCTCTAGAATTAATCAGCTATTTTTTGATGTTTCAGACCCATTTCTCAAAACCGAATTTCATTTATTTTCAAGGGTATTTATGGGGGCTGTTGCTGACTGGGGGACGAAAAACTATGAACAATATTGCTCACTGTTGCTTCTGGATTGACCGAAATTTATGTAGTTGGGAACGCTTTTTATCTGATAATTTATGGGACGTTAATGCAGTTAGAAATACTTTGGTTCAGATCCTAGTTCAGAAGTTAGAGGATAAATTAAAATTTCACGGTGCTTATTTGGCTTGTGTGGATACTTTATTAATTGCCAAAAATGGAACTAGAATGTTAGGAGTTCAGAAGTGGCATGATCACAGTGGAAATGCTGATAGAGGAGAAGAACTTAAAGGACACCACTGGGCAATTCTTGGGTTAATTAGTTATGAGAAAACCAGTCAGCGCTATTGGTGTTGGGTGACTAAATTGAGGTTGATATCTGGTAATTTAAATCCCTTCCAATTCATTGTTAACGAGGACGGAGTAACCCGTAGAGCCAATTTCTGGGATGGAGTTATCCCTTTGATTCTCGAATTAAAAAAGACACTTGGTTTAAATTCCTTGCGGGTTGTTGTAGATGCTTATTTTAGTAAAGCTCCTTTCTTATCTCCCTTAGTTGATAAACTAATTAATGTCATTACTCGTATGAGAAAAGATGCTGTTGCCTGGGATAATAGAATTGAAAATAAATCGAAGAAGTCTTTCATTTTGGATGGAAAATGGAAACTTGCACATCTACTTAAAGAGTTCAAACCTCAATCACTCTCAGTTAAAATTTATGGAAAATTTACCCAAGTCGAAGCTGTGGAGCGAGAAGTTTATACTCGTGGATTTCAACCAAAAGTCAAAGTTGTGGTAATGAAAGGAGCTAAAGAACCGATTATTTTAATGTCAACTGATATCACTTTAACTGCTATTCAAATTATTGAAATTTATGGCTCCCGTTTCTCTATTGAATTAGCCATTAGAGATTTAAAACAGCACTTTGGTTTGGGTGATTATCAGTGCTATTTAGGAATAGCTATTGACCGTTTTGTTCAATTAGCTTGCGTTGCTTATTGTTTATTCCGTTTATTTCAAATCAAAGAAATAGAACAAAGTTGGATGCCAAAAGTTTCGCCTTCATGTTCACTTTTCAGTTTTTCCCGCCTTCGTAGAGGACTTCAACACTTTGCCATTACCCAAGTGCTTTCTCAAAAGTCCGCTCCTGAAGCGGACTTGCCGTCACGCTCCCGTGAGTTAGACCAGATTCTTCGTTTGGCGGCTTAGTCCACCAGTTACAACTTTTTATGGTTAGCCCAGGAGTTTTATTTCTGGGTCAATTTCTGCAAAAGTATAGAAGCAGGAGTCCAATCATAGCGTAGTAAAACTTGATATACCTGAACTTCCCCCATACATATATACTACAATAGCCAAAAACCCTTATCCATCAATGGATACGCCCCTTAACTTTTCTTAATGTACCCATGTAATTTGTAACATTTCTGGCTCTTCGGGAATTGTTATGCAAATAATTAACTTAAAATAAAATTCGATGAGAGTACCTACGCCTAAAAGTAGCTGAAATCTATACAGGGAGACACTTACGGCACAAACAAGTTAATATCAAAAGATAGACAATCGAGTTAAGATTTGATATAATAGCCAAAAACCAGAGTATTTTACCTATGATACTTGACAAATTTTTGAACCTAAAAGGAACGTCTATTCAAGGCTATCTACACCTAGAAAATATCGGTATAGTTTGCCGAATCGAATCGAAAAATCAAAAAGCAATCTGTCCTCGTTGTGGGTTAGAGAGCGATAAACTCCACCAAAATCATCGACATTTAGTCAAAGATTTACCAATCTCAGGTCAACCAGTGTACCTACAGGTTAATCGTCGTCAATTTAAGTGCGATAATTGTCGAAAACCCTTTAGTGAAGAGTTAGATTTTGTCGCCAAGAAACGAACCTATACGAAAAGACTAGCCGAGAATATACTCGAACAATTAAAAGAAGGAGATATTTTAAATGTTAGCCGAAGAAATGACGTAACGGAAGAAGAGA
>NZ_JADEVX010000289.1:0-3741 GCF_015207925.1 Microcystis sp. LEGE 00066
ACTTTCCAAGACTGACCGAGCAAAATTCTCTATCTCCTAACACCACTATTTTATGACCTGATAGCACGGTCAATGTTTTTTCTAATACTCGCTGCTGTTCTTCGAGATTACTACTTCCTTTTTTATCTAATATCTCTCAATAGATTGGGATGGCTCTCTTGTCATAAATTAGACTCACCATCAATATATTTATTGCTCCCAAACTTGTCCGGTCTATGGCAATATACGCTAATCCTTTTGTTGTGAATCTCTGCTGTTGTTTTAACATCTCTTTTAGGCAGAGAAACCAGATTTTTTCAATATTCAGAACTTCCAGCTTTAAAAATCTTTTTAGTTTTTTTCTCCGACTCTCAAACAGGATCGGTATTGGCAGTGCTTCTGCTAATATCTCTAACTTAGCTTGCTTTAGTATTTGCAAGGTTCCAACTATCATTAACAACAGTAGATATCTGGCTCGTCCCAGTTCATTTTCTAACACTTTCTGGTATAGTTCACTTATCATTTTCGTTATTTAGGTCATAAGCTAAACGGCGCTTAACCTGCATGATCCAATAGCTATAACCCTTTTGGAGTCTATATCGGTGATCCGAAGTAAAAGCCGTTTAGCTTATATGGTAAATATGACTTATCTTTTTTTGGAGTCTGTGTCTGTATTTTATGCTACATAAGCTTTTCTCCCCCTGTCAGGCAAAATACTTCGTAGTCCGTCCCGCACCTACCCCTAAATCAAGCATTTTCATGGTTGATAAACGCTGTTGCAGCAGAGTTAAAATTGTCTTTTCTGCCGGCTGTAGCGCGGTTAATTGGGCATAATAACCGACAATACTAGGGTCTTTATAGGTTTGCTGATTTTTATCCTTAATCATTCTTGATCGCTCTTTCCTACTACCATCTTTAAGAAAATATTTAGACTATCATAAGATGCGCTTAAATTATCAACTTGGCATCAATGCAGATTTTTAGCTCTTTTTTCCGGCTCTCCCAGGTTTGGTGGGTAAAATGTATTCTAAGATACATTCCTCCTAGCGAGTGGGTGGAACGAACCACAAAGACACAAAGGACACAAAGATCGATCGATCCTATGTAAGTTAAACTTATCACACAGAACCTAGAAGAGCCTTTTTCCCATCTACGAGCATAGATAGCATTTTCCAAAAGTGATAAAAAAATTGTAAAGTTATTTTATATTAGTTGTCTTTGATAGACTGGAAATTGTCCTGACGACTTCCCAAATTGCTCCTCACCTGACCCACCGTCCCAACCTCCAGTTGGTGAAAGTAGATAGCACCGAGTCGGTTGTCAGCCATCTGATCGGAGGCTTGCAGCGCTCGCATGGGTTTAAATTGAGTTACGCGCAAGATCAGGTATTTTTACTTAAGCAACGCCAAGAGAGAAAAAGCAGCGGGGATCAAATATCTGTAAAAAATGCTACAATAAGCTAAGATTCCATCAAAGGTTAGATTATCAAACGCCGACTCAGGACTATCAAGGTCGGAAAGCCTCGTTCGATAGTCTGAGCAGAGGCAAGACAATCGGTTAGAACTTATTGACTATCTGAGACTGTCCAATCGTTGGGATCGACTTCGGGTGTGGGTGAGGATATCGATCCGCAATTGTCAGGGTAACACCAAATCCCCCTGATCCAGTGGAGTGGACAAGCCTTCTTGTTTCTAGTGACCACTTCAGTCGTCCCTGATGATAACTGGGTTTTGCTAACTGGATTTAGGATAAACCTGTCTTAGTGCGGTTTTGTCGTTACTTGTCTAAAAATTGTTGCTATTTCGCTAACTACCTTATTTTTTATAGTTAAAAATTATGGCAAGCAAATCTTATTCGATGGTGCAGAATTACCCAACCGGAACAACCGGAACGGGACTAGATCAAACGGTTGAAAGAATTGGCATAGATCCAGGACTTGCTGGTGCTAATCTCGGCACAAATATTACGGTTGGAATGACGGCGGCTAATGAATTAAATCAGTTAATCTTAGAAGCAAAACAAGCCACTGGAGTTGCTAGTAACGGCATTTTTACTGTCAGTGACGTAATCGCGATTAATGCCTGGATTCGTGCTAACCGTTTAGCAGAATTTACTGCTCTCCACGGCGATGATGACGGGACAACAGAAACAGGGTTTCATTTAGTCCAAAATGACGGAGCGACTCAACAGTATCGCAATCAAAATTTAGTTGATACGGTTTTTGATGGCATTTATCACATTGGTTTCCTCATTCAAAATGGTACTTTTCTCAATGAAGATGGGAACGCAAATGCCACGGTTGCTCAGGTGGCGGATTGGCTAACCCAATTTTATACGGATCGGGCAACAACTAATACCGGACTTGATCGGATTACGGAATTAATTATTGCAGATCAGGGTTTAGCGCAAAATATACCTTGGCAAGAAATTGCTGGCGGTGCTGATGCTGCCAATGGACTGAATGATTTATTAAAAACAGCGATTACCACCTACAATCTCGCCGCCGATGGTTCAATTTCCGAAAGCGATATTGCACAAATTAACAATTGGATTCGCTCTGATGCCACCCGTTATAACGCTTTTGTTGTTCTGCATGGGGATGATGACGGCACAACAGAAACTGGCTTCCATTTAGTTCAAAATGACGGCGCTCAGACCACATATTTTGCGAAAAACCTAGTTAATACCGTTGCCGACGGAATCTATCATATTGGCTTTCAAATCCAAAATGGGCGATTTCTCAACGAAGATGGTGCAGCTAATGCCACAGTCAAAGACGTAGCAGATTGGGTAACATATTTTTACGTTGATCAGTCCACCACTGGCACCGGATTAGATAAAATTGTCGATACCATCAAAATTGATACTGGCTTAGCCAAGTGGACAAATGCGGGGGATATTAACGCCGGAGCCGCCGCCGCCGACGGACTTAACCATCTATTAGTAGATGGCATTACTGCTACAGGTATCGCTGCTGATGGCTGGATTACCAGCGATGATATTCGCACCCTCAATCAATGGATTCGCACTAATCACTATGACGAATTTATCCTCCTCCACGGTGACGATGAGGGAAATGAGGAAACAGGCTACCACCTGGTGCAAAATGACGGAGCGACAACCCAATACTTCGGTAAAAATTTAGTCAATACCGTAGCCGATGGACTCTATCACATTGGCTTTAACATCCAAGACAATCGTCTCCTCAACGAAGATGGTGATGCCAATGCTCGCCTTAACGATGTTTCCAGTTGGCTCAACTATTTCTATCTTCAGAAAACCATTATTTACGGTGATAACTCCGGCGACACGATTACAGGTACGAATCTTGCTGAACACCTGATGGGTTACGGAGGAAATGATGTTCTGAGTGGTGGCGACGGCGATGACCTAATCGATGGAGATTGGGGGTCTGACACTTTATCGGGTGGAGTTGGTAATGACTTACTCTATGGTGGTGCAGACAATGACCAATTGGATGGAGGTGAAGGATCAGATACCTATTATGTCTCCGGTAATTTAGCCGGAGGCTGGTCGAGTTTCCAAGGCTACGACATCTACACCGATACCGGCACCTCTGGGGTGGATAAAATTGTGGCCTTGGGTACAGGAGACGTGGACCTGGGGATTCGTTCTTTTAGCGCCAATAGTGGCATTGAAACCATCGACGGGACAGGAGTAACAGGAAAAGTCACCATCGTCGGTGATTGGAGTGATAATACCTTCGACTTCTCTAATACGGCTTTTGTCGGTAACAATATC
>NZ_JADEVX010000052.1:0-25406 GCF_015207925.1 Microcystis sp. LEGE 00066
TTTGGCGACAACAGGTCGAACCCTTATTAGGTAGTACGGGATATCATGAAATCGCTCCACATATTGTATTAATGGCTTTTTTACATCGTGTGGTTAATGGTGGGGGAGTTTTAGAAAGGGAATATGCAATTGGTAGCGATAGAATGGATTTATGTTTGCAGTATAAAGATGTAATTTTAGGGATTGAATTAAAAGTATGGCGGGATAAAAAACGCGATCCGCAAGCTGATGGAATTGAACAATTAGAATCTTATTTAGCACGTTTGGGTTTAGATTTTGGTTGGTTATTTATCTTTGATAGGAGGAAAAATGCTTTACCAATGGAAGAAAGATTATCCACTGAGGTGGTGGTGACGGAAAATCAATATAGAATTACTGTAATTCGGGCGTGAGTGTTTTAAATGAAGTATTTTTGGAAACAATGCTTTTTTCAAAGATATTTAACGGTGAATTTATAAGGTACGTTGCATTTCATTAACGCACCCTACAGAATTGGCTGCTTAATTTTTTAGCTATTGATAAACTTTACTTCTATGGGGGATAAAAATTATCGTTACCAGTTTTAAATCATCATTAATTTCATAAATAACTCTATAGTCACCTACTCGATAACGATAATAACCTGATAACTCACCTTTGAGAGATTTTATATTAGGATGATTACGAGGATTAATTTTTAAACGTTCAAAACATCTATCTAACTTTTTTTGTAAAGTAGCAGAAGCAGATTTAAAAAACTCCCCTGCATCAATACTAATAACAACAGTATAATTAATATTTTCGTTTAAGTTTGTCAACAGTAATCACCTTTCCTTGTTTTACATTTTCTCTAGCATGATCAAAATTTTCTTTAAATCCTACAATCTCTAATAACTCTTGAGTAGCATCATCTTCTCTTGTTGCCAAATATGCTAAAAAATCAACTGCTACGAGTAATTTTTCTGGTGACAGTTGTTCAACATATTTTTGGATTTGTTCACGAAGTTCTAACGTATTCATAGATTATTTTGGTTATTTACCCAATTTGATTATATGTGATTCTGATAAAATTTAGATTCCCGACTTCTGTTATTAATCTTCTGATGTAATAGATAATTTGTAGGGTGTGTTAGCGACAGCGTAACGCACCTCATATTTACTAAATAATTTATTTTATTATGTTTTTAAAAATCTTATTTAATAATAATGGTGCGTTACGTCGCGTATTTAATTTATTTGTATATTTTATAATCTTTTTGCGCTCCTAACGCACCCTACAAACTCTGAATTTGAGGGGGTAAATCCTCATAGCATTTCCAAAATCTGCGGGTTGTGTAGTGCATCAGAGTTCTCGGCAATGTCCCGCTTTAAACTCAGCGATCGCTTCTGCTGCTAAAGGCTCCAGTTGGCCGTCTGCGATGTCTTGTTCTAGCTGCTCATCCCAACGTTGGTAGTCTATCTCTAATATCCATTGCCAGAGCTGCTGAAACTGTTCTGGTGGCAGCGTCAAAATAGCTGCTTCAATTTGTTCAATGGTTGACATATATTAACTGTATCTTTTTTATTGGCAAGAGCTAACCAAAAGCTTGTATCAACATGGTATCATAAGATTAGCAAAAATGCACTTGCCACATTATGAATTATAGAGACTATATCACAATTGAACCCAATAAATCTGGTGGTAAGCCTTGTGTACGGGGCTTGGGAATTACAGTTTATCCATATAATAGACTTTTTAGAGGGATTATGCGTAAATTGTTTTATGATTGCACTATTGGGAAATATTATACAAAAAAAATATTAATAATATCCTTATTTGGGGTAATATATCGTAAGTTTCTGTATAATCAATAGTTGTACTTTTTACTGCATTTATTTTTAATAAAATTGAAAAAGTGGGATAATACAATGGGAAAAATGGCACAATCAATAGAACCAAATATTGCAGATTTAGGTAATAGTTGGCTTAAATCTTATAATTTAGATTATAAATTAGAACAAGAATCTTTAAATACTGAAATAGACAAAGCACTTTCTGATTATTTCACTAAAAATGGCGGAGCAGGGGCAAATTGTCCAGATGCAAAACTTCTACTGAAAGACAAAAACTTTAATTATTATCCTATTTTGATTGAGTACAAGGGCTATAAAGATAAACTTGTAAAACTTGACAGTGACGGACAAGTTGAGAATAGAACCAATAAAAATGAGCCGCATTTGAGAAATATAAATTCTTTTGCTGTAAACGGTGCAGTACATTATGCAAATGCTATTTTACATCATACAAGCTATACTGGTATAATAGCTATTGGTATGACGGGATACAAAGATGAAACTGGAAAAATACGGCATGAAATCGGTGTATATTATGTTTCTAAAAGTAACTTTGGTGTCGGACAAATAGTTGGAGAATTTTCCGATTTTTCTTTTTTAGCACCTAAAAATTTTGATGAGTTTATTGAGAAAGTAAAAACATTAAATCTATCACAGGAAGAAATTGACAAACTAAAAGAGCAAAGAGAAAAAGAAATTGATGCCAGTTTAGTAAAACTCAACAATGATATTTATCAAAACGAAAAAGGTTTAGGAGAAAATGATCGTGTATATCTTGTTGCAGCTTCAATTATTGCAACAATTGGTATCCCAAATGAAGTTCCTGTACTTGAAAAAAATGATTTAAAATCACAAACATTTATTGGAGGAAAAGATGGAGATATTTTAATTAATCGAATTAATGCTTTTCTAAATAAAAAAGATTTACCTCAAGACAAGAAAGATTTAATCATCAGAACTTTATCCAATACATTATTAACTGAAAATATCAATAAAGTTGAAAATGGTGAAAGTCAACTCAAAAGAGTTTTTAGCAAAATTGTAGATGATCTAGGAATATATTACAAAATAGGCTTAACTACTGATTTTACAGGAAAACTTTTTAATGAAATGTATAGTTGGCTTGGTTTTTCGCAAGATAAACTAAACGATGTAGTGCTTACCCCATCTTATATCGCTACTCTTTTAGTAAAATTGGCGCGAGTAAACAAAGATTCTTATGTGTGGGATTTTGCCGCAGGTTCGGCAGGTTTATTAGTTGCCGCAATGAATGAAATGCTTGTTGATGCAAAAAATAATATTACTTCGCCTCAAGAACTTACTCAAAAAGAAATTAAAATAAGAACTGAGCAATTGCTGGGATTAGAATTGCTTTCAAGTGTGTATATGTTGGCAATTCTAAATATGATTTTGATGGGCGACGGCAGCTCTAATATTTTAAATAAAGACTCTATAAAAGATTTTGATGGAAACTACGGTTTTGGTCAAACAAATAGTAAATTCCCTGCTGATGCTTTTGTCTTAAATCCTCCATATTCTGCGAATGGTAATGGGATGAACTTTGTGGAAAAAGCCCTTGGAATGATGAACAAAGGTTATGCTGCTATTATTATTCAAAATTCTGCTGGTTCAGGTAGAGCTAAAGAATACAACAAAAAAATATTAGAAAAACATACCCTTTTGGCAAGTATTAAAATGCCGATTGACTTGTTTATCGGGAAATCTAGTGTACAAACCAATATATATGTTTTTAAAGTCAATGAAAAACACCATAAAGATGAAATAGTAAAGTTTATTGATTTCTCAAACGATGGTTACACTCGTACCAATCGCAAAAAATCCAGCAACAACTTAAAAGACACTGACTGCGCCAAAGAACGCTACGAAGAGTTGGTAAACTTGGTCCGTTTTGGTAAAAGCAAACTCAATATTTTTACTGAAAAAGAATATTATGAAGGTACTATTGACCCCAAAAATGGTAGTGACTGGAATCAAACAGCACCTATTGACACTAAACCTACTTTACAGGATTTCAAGAAAACAGTAAGTGATTATTTAGCTTGGGAAGTTTCTAATATTCTAAGACAACAAAGTACAGAGGAGGAAAGATTGGGAAAGTAGAAACCCCACTTCATGAGAAATTGAAAAATGTGGAGTGGGGAGTTTTTAATCTCGAAGAACTATTTGGAAAATCTACTCGCGGTAAACGATTGAAAAGTGAGGATAGAATTTCAGGAACTTTACCTTTTGTAACGGCAGGCGAAAAAGACGAAGGTATTTCTGCATTTATTGGAAATGATGTCACTGTCTTTTCAGAGAACACAATAACAATTGATATGTTTGGTTCTGCCAAATATCGGAACTATAAATATGGTTGTGACGACCATATTGCGGTTGTGCATACTCAAAAGTTACCTAAACCTGTTGCAATTTTTATAACGTCAGCAATTCATAAAAAATCCTATACAGGGGAATTTCATTATGGTAGAAATTTTTATGCCAAGGATGCTGATATCTTAAATATTTCGCTTCCTACTAACAACGGCAAAATAGATTTTGAATTTATGGAAAGCTTTATAGCGGAGTTAGAAGCAGAACGTATAGCGGAGTTAGAAGCGTATTTATTAGCTACTGGATTAAAAGATTATACTTTAACAGATGAAGAAAAACAGGTTTTAGATGATTTTGAGAATATAAAATGGGGTACATTCAATCTTGAAAAATTATTTGGAAAATCTACTCGTGGCAAGCGATTAAAAAGTGCAGACAGAATTTCAGGAAATTTACCTTTTGTAACAGCAGGTGAAACGGATGAGGGTATTTCTGCATTTATTGGAAATGATGTAAATATTTTTCCTAAAAACACAACTACTATTGATATGTTTGGTTCTGCAAAATACAGAAATTACAGATATGGAGGAGATGACCATATTGCGGTTGTATATACTGAAAAATTACCAAAACTAGCATCAATTTTTGTAACGACTGCAATTCACAAATCATCTTACAATGGTCAATTCAATTATGGTAGAAATTTTTATGCAAAAGATGCAGATGAATTAAATATTTCACTCCCAATCCAAAACAACCAACCAAATTACGCAATAATGGAAACTTTTATCTCTGCTATTCAAAAACTCGTTATAAAAGAGGTTGTTTTGTATGCTGACAGAAAAATAGCGGCTACAAAAACAGTCGTAAATAAATAAGCATAGTGCGCTCTCTATTATTGTGAGTCTTGATTTTTGGGCGATGACAACTCCAACCAGTGAACTTATAGATTAAAATAGAATTACCAAAGCTAGAATTTACTTAATTTAGGAGGTTCTATGATGACGTTACAGGAAATTATTAATTCTATCGAAAATTTACCCACAGAAGATCGAGATTATTTATTTGAATTTCTGTAAAAACAACGAATTAATCAAAAACGAACTGAAATTTTAACTAATGCAGAGGAACTAAAACAGGCTTTTAAAAATGGTACAGCAAAGAGAGGAACTGTTGATGATTTGATTGCTGATTTACTAGGAGATGATGATGGAAGTTGTTTGGAGTAGTGGATTTAAAAGGTCTTTCAAGAAGATTACAAAGAAAAATCCAGAATTAAAAAATCAAATTATTAATGTATTAAGGATTTTGGCTGATGATCCTTTTACACCATCTTTGAATTCTCATAAATTAGGAGGTGAACTAGCAGGTTTATGGTCTTGTTCTGTTGCTTATAACTGTAGAATTATCTTTAACTTCTCCCAAGATGAGTAGTTATTAGAAATGGTTATTTTATTGATAGATATTGGCAGTCATGATGAGGTTTATTAAAATGAATTTGTTCAATATGATATCATATAAAAACAGAGTCTCATAAAAAACATCATGCAAGCATACAAACTCAAAGGAAAAATTGATCAATCTGGTAACTTAGTGATTACCAAACCCCTGAATTTACCCCCCAGAAACGTGGAAATTGTAGTTTGGGCAGCCACAGATAACCTTTAATATTTAATAGAATTTTCTCGCAGCCATTCTGATATAGTTTCTTGACTTTCTTGGCCGTTTGCTAGTCGTTCCATTATTAAAACAACTTCGGGTTCTGGAACATCCAACGAATATCCATTTAATTCCAGAAAGATAGCCATTACTACGAAAGCTACCCGTTTATTACCATCTATAAAAGCATGATTTTTAGCAAATCTATAACCATAAGCCGCAGCTAAATCAAATATACTGGGTGTAGGTTCACCATAAGCAAGTAAATTTTTCGGTCTATCTAAACTAGCTAAAAACAAATTGTTATCTCGCACACCTGCAAGACCACCATGCTGTATTAATTGGTCTTCATGTATAGCTTTAACAATTATTTCATCTAACCAGAAAATTCCATTAATTTCCCTAACTCATGAAGTGCATTTCTGTATTTTGTGCTGACTTTTCTGTAAGCCTCCATTGCTTTTTCAAAATCAGGATTACCAGCAGTTATAATAATACCTGTTGGTGTTTCAGTGACAAATACACTGTCTCCTTCTTGAACTTTAAGTTTTTCGAGAGCTTCTTGAGGTAATGTTATAGCCAAGGAATTTCCAACTCTACTAATTTTGGCTCTTCGTTACTTGTTATGGTTCGATAGGGGGGCATAAATCAACAAAATCTTTATCTGGTAAGGGATTTAATTGATTAGTTCGCTTTAGATAAAAAACAATTGACAAAAATCGCCCAATGTCTTTCTCTATAAGGGTTCCATCCCTTATAACTCCCGTCTATTGCATAAGACAAACCGAAGAACCCTAATTTTTAAGGTGTACATTCAGTTAATAACCTCCAATTCAGTCAATTTGAGATAATAATATAAAAACAGAGTCTCATGAAAAACATCATGCAAGCATACAAACTCAAAGGAAAAATTGATCAATCTGGTAACTTAGTAATTACCGAACCCCTGAATTTACCCCCCAGAAAAGGGGAAATTGTAGTTTGGGCAGCTACAGATACCCTTGATCATACCACAACCCTAACCACTGAATCAGCACCAGAAACACCAAAAAGATCAACTAAAATCAAGGTTTTGCAAAACTGGTTTGAGAAAACCCAACCTGCACCTCCTGATTTTGATCCAGATCAAGCTAAATGGGAATATTTAAAGGAGAAACATAACCTGTGAAAATCTTGCTTGATACCAACATAATTATAGATAGTGTAAACTTAAAGAGTTCACCCACTGCCAAAATACCATGACTCGCTGGTTTAATATTGCCGGTCCCTGTAAAGACGATATCCACTATATGTTATCTCCCACAGTACGATTACCAGATTTAGAGGAGCTAATTGAACAAGAAAGTTATTTTGTCCTTCATGCACCACGACAAACAGGGAAAACCACCGCTATGTTATCCCTAGCAAAACAACTTACCGACACCGGAAATTATGCCGCAGTCATGGTATCAGTAGAAGTAGGAAGTGCATTTAATCATGATCCTAGTGCCGCAGAATTAGCAATTTTAGGGGCATGGTATAATACAATAAATATCCGTTTACCTAAAGAATTACAACCAGCTGCTAAACAATGGCAACAGGAAGAACCAGGAAATAGGATTAACGATTTTTTAACAGCTTGGGCAAAAGCTATCAATCGTCCCATAGTATTATTTATAGATGAAATTGACTCTTTACAAGACCAAACATTAATATCAGTTTTACGACAGTTAAGAGATGGGTTTCCTAATCGTCCTGAAAATTTTCCGACCTCAGTAGGATTAATTGGTTTACGAGATGTGCGAGATTATAAAGTAGCATCTGGTGGTAGTGATAGATTAAATACATCCAGTCCTTTTAATATAAAAGTTGCTTCTCTGACTATGCGAAATTTTAATCTTGCAGAAGTGGGAGAATTATATCAACAACATACAGCAGCAACTGGACAAATTTTCACACCAGAAGCTATAGAAACAGTGTTTTATTTAACCCAAGGACAACCTTGGCTAGTCAATGCTTTAGCTAAAGAAATTGTAGAAAAAATGGTAAAAGATAGAAATATCGCTATTACCAAAGAACATATTTTAACAGCCAAAGAAATATTAATAGCTCGTCAGGATACTCATTTAGATAGTTTAGCGGAAAAACTCAGAGAAAAACGAGTTAAAAACATTATTGAACCAATTTTAGCAGGGCAAACCTTACCCGATACCCTAGCAGATGATAGGCAATATTTAATAGATTTAGGATTATTACGACGTGATCCGATGGGGGGATTAGTTATTTCTAACCCCATTTATCGTGAAGTTATTCCCCGTGTTTTAGTACAAGGAACTCAGGACAGTTTACCTTTAATTAGTCCTAGTTGGTTGACAGCAAAAGGTGAATTAAATATAGATGCTTTATTAACAGCATTTCTCAAATTTTGGCGACAGCACGGAGAACCGTTATTAGGTAGCACTGGTTATCATGAAATCGCTCCACATATAGTATTAATGGCTTTTTTACATCGTGTGATTAATGGTGGGGGAGTTTTAGAAAGGGAATATGCAATTGGTAGCGATAGAATGGATTTATGTTTGCAGTATAAAGATGTAACTTTAGGGATTGAATTAAAAGTATGGCGGGATAAAAAACGCAATCCGCAAGCTGACGGAATTGAACAATTAGAATCTTATTTAGGACGTTTGGGTTTAGATTTTGGTTGGTTATTTATCTTTGATAGACGGAAAAATGCCTTACCAATGGAAGAAAGATTATCCACTGAAGTTGTGGTGACAGAAAATCAATATAGAATTACTGTAATTAGGGCTTGAGTTTTATATTTTTTGTTTGACGCAGAGGCGCTACAGTCGCAGAGAGGAGAACGGAAAGAGGGATTTTTGCAGATCATTTTTCTCTGTATCCTTGAAAATTGTAGAGTAAACAAAGACTAAGGACAACTTTTAGGGATTAGGGAAAAAGACGATTTTTCCCAGAATGCCTAGTATTCCTGTCACCAAAATTCCGACAATGCCAAGAAATCCATTAGTGGTAATATTCACCCGTGCATTCAGGTCATCAATAGGCTTTTCTATTTCCATAACTTTAGAATCTAGGGCCTTAATATCCCCTCTTATTTCTGATTGTCCTATCTCTAGCTTAGTTAGACGCTCATTAACATCTCTTTGTAAAGAGTCGATTTTTCCCTCAATCCTTGTCAGGACAGTTTCAAGGGAATAAGTTACGGTTTCGTTAGACATTTTACTAAACTCCTACTTTTGATAACTTTAATTAGGGCTTGCTGAAAAAAATAAGATAGGAAAAATTTATGATGCTAAGGGCAACTTCTGGGGGTTGCCAATAAACCCAAAAAGTTTAGCTGCTCCTCCTAAAATAGCAACAACAAGGGCGATCAAAATGCCTCGATTAGTAAACTCTTGATAGGCAACTCTAGCGGTCAATCCGTCAATTTTTGTGCTTAGTCGCTCATCGAAAGCTTTAATTTCTCCTTTAAGTTCTGCCTGTCCGATTTCTAATTTTGTCAGACGTTGCTCGATTCTATCAGCTTTGTGGTTGACTTCCTTGATGCTGTCTTTGATTTCCTTGAGGACCGTTTCAAGGGAATAAGTTACGGTTTCGTTAGACATTTGGTAAACTCCCAGAGTTATCCTGCCGCTATCTTAATTATTAATCTTTTTTCTAGTTTAAGATGGCTTACGGTTCACTGCCACGATTGCGCCAGACTTGCCAACCGACGTAACCGAGGAGGAGAGTCGCACCAAAGGCAAAACCCCAACCACTGGGAACATTGGAGAAACCGAGGGCTAAACTGCCCACCCAGAGAGTTAGGGCGTAGATAAATAATACTGTCAGACGGTGAGAGATACCCGCTTTTAGTAAACGGTGGTGTAAATGACGTTTATCAGCCACAAAAGGGGATTTTCCGCGTTTGAGACGGGAAATAATCACCGTGGACATATCGAGGAGAGGAACCGCGAGGATGAGATAGGGTAGTAAGACGGCGGTAACGGCAACGGTAGTCACAGCAGTAGTTTTAGCCAATCCAATCACCGCCACACCCGCCAGGGTAAAACCCATAAAATAGGCCCCACCATCCCCCATAAAAATTTGGGCGGGGTTAAAATTGTAACGCAGAAAACCCAAGGCCCCACCCGCTAAAGCGGCGGCGATAATAGCGGCGGCCGGTTGTCCCATCACCAAAGTTACAATCAAAATCACCACAGCAGATATACCCGAAACCCCTGCCGCTAATCCATCTAAACCGTCAATCCAATTAATCGCGTTAGCCATCCCCACTAACCAGAGGAGAGTAATCGGTAAACTTAGCCAATGAATTTGTAATAAATCGCCGAAGGGAATAGAGAGGAAATCGATCCTCACCCCAGCTTGCCAAGCTAGAAAAGCGACGCTAAACTGCATTACCAGACGATTGAGGGGCGAAAGATTAAAAAGATCATCCGCTAGACCGATGAGAAAAAAGCCCAAACCGCCTAGGGTTACGCCCCACACTTCCCATTCTCGATCGCTGTTTAAACCGGCAAACCCTCCCAACCACCAAACGATCAGGAGTGCAGTTAAGGCGCCGACAAAAATCGAAACTCCCCCCAGTCGAACCATAGGCTTTTCATGGACCTTCCTTTCGTTTGGTTTATCGACGTAACCGCTTTTCAGTCCGACGGTTCTGACGAGGGGGGTACTCCAAAGTACAACGGTATGGGCGATCAGAAAAGCAATTAGATAGTATAAATCTCCGGACATGGGAATTGGGGGGCGATTTAATTCACAATTGGCCACTGACAGGCAATCGCCAATTATGAACTTTTATTATCTCTCTTTTTAGGCCAAGGCGGGGACAGAAATATGGAGATGGGGATAGAGGGGGAAGCTTTCACAGAGTTTCGCTACCCGTTGACGGCAAGCAGTTCTCAGGGCTTCATCACCTGGATTAAGGAGAATATCGGCGATAATGTTGCCAATCTCGATAAATTCCGTTTCTCCTAGTCCTCTGGTGGTCATAGCCGGGGAACCCAAGCGCAGACCACTGGTGACAAAGGGAGACTCGGGATCGAAGGGAACAGTGTTTTTATTAGCGGTAATATTAATGGTACTCACCAAGCGATCGGCTTCTTTCCCGGTCATGCCCACGGATCTTAAATCGAGTAACATCAAGTGATTATCCGTACCATCAGTGACAATTTTAATCCCTCTAGCCTTCAACTGACCGGCCAAAGCTTGGGCATTAGCGATTACTTGGCCCGAATAGATTTTAAACTCCGGTTTCAATGCTTCCCCAAAAGCCACAGCTTTCGCCGCAATCACGTGTTCTAGGGGTCCGCCTTGGGTACCGGGGAAGACGGATTTATCGAATTTTTTGCCTAATTCCTCGTCTTTGGTCATAATTAACCCCCCCCTAGGACCGCGCAGGGTTTTGTGAGTGGTGGTAGTGACCACATGACAGTGGGGTAGGGGGTTAGGATGATGACCAGTGGCCACTAAACCGGCAATATGGGCGATATCTGCCATCAAGTAGGCCCCCACTTCGTCAGCGATGGCGCGGAATTTCTCGAAATCAATCCGGCGCGAGTAGGCAGAATAACCGCAGATAATTAGTTTGGGTTTTTCTTTGCGGGCGATGTCAAGGATGAGATCGTAGTCGAGGAGTTCGGTTTCGGGACTTACTCCGTACTGTACTACTCGGAACCATTTTCCGGAAACGTTAACGGGGGAACCGTGGGTAAGATGACCACCGTGAGAGAGATCCATACCCATAATCGTATCGCCAGGCTGCAAGAGGGTCAGGAAAACGGCGAAATTAGCTTGGGCGCCAGAGTGGGGTTGTACGTTAGCGTGGTTTGCCCCAAATAGTCGTTTAACCCGATTGATCGCTAATTGTTCCGCTTCGTCAATGTATTCGCAACCGCCATAGTAGCGTTTTTTTGGCAGTCCTTCCGCGTATTTGTTGGTTAAAACCGAACCCTGGGCGGCCATGACGGCAGCCGAGGTAAAGTTTTCACTAGCGATTAATTCTAGGTGATCTCTTTGACGTTGTAGTTCTTTTTGCAAAATCCCTGCGATCGCTGGATCCGTCAGGGATAGTATATCTAAGTTCGTATCAGTCACGGTTACTCGATCCTTTTTTTAACAATTTACCTGTAATCCTTGGGTCACTTTCTCCATTTTGGCACAATCTCTAATCTTCCGACACACCAGTGAGCTTAATTGCCTCTCTTCGGGGTCGCTCATCAATTGTCAACTGTTAGCAGTAAAATCTTCATTTTTAGTCAATAAGTGATAGTAATATTAGCCAATAGAACCCCCCAAAAGCTTGGATTAAGTGATAAAATCGGAAGTAATACTAAATCTGGTTATTAAAGACTGATTATTTATTCCCCTTTTTGCATGAGTGCATGAGTAGAAAACGGGTTTCTCGGAGAAACCCGTTTTCTGTGCGTTACTCAACGTATTTAGTATTCGTAGAAGTTCTACAAAAAGTTGACAAATTTTAAAAATAGGGTGGATTACCTTCAAGATAACCACCCGAAAACTACCATTAATTATCTGTAATCAACCGGTATTTCTCATCCCTGCGGCAATACCATTAATCGTCATTAAAGCGCCCCTTAATAACTCCTCTTTAGAATAGCGGAAATGAATCACACCGGATTGAGCTTGACTATTGTATTGACGTAAACGCTTGAGGAGAGACACCTGTAGGAAACCGAGGGGAACGATCGAACCGTTGCGTAACTGCACCGAGCGCTGTAAGCTCGGATCATTATCTAATAAATGTTTCTCGCCGGTGATCTGGAGAACAATCTCGCTAGTGCGATTATATTCCTCTTTAATCCTTTCAAACAGACGTTGAAAACGTTCTCGATCTTCCTGTTTAGAAAGTTCACTGACGTAGTGATAGGCCATCTGTAAATCCACCTTTGATAAAGTCATTTCTGCCTTAGAAATCACCATCTGGAAGAAAGGCCACTTGTGATAAAAATGGCGTAACAATTCCAAATTTCTGCTAGGAGAATCATCGAGAAACATCTGTAAAGCTGTCCCTAAACCATACCAAGCCGGTAAAAGAAAACGGGTTTGCGTCCAACTAAACACCCAGGGAATTGCCCGCAGGGTACTTAAATCCTGTTGACCACTTTTCCGGCGCGCTGGTCGGGAACTAATCTGTAAAAGACTAATTTCAGGAATGGGAGTTACGGACAGAAAGAAGTCTAAAAAGTCCGGTTCTTCATAAATCAAACTGCGATAGGTTTGCCGTGAACGGGTGGCCAAGTCCTCCATGATGCGATTCCAGGGTTCGAGATCATCAAAACCACTGCCCAGTAAACTTGCCTGTATGACCGCCGTTACGGCGGTTTCGAGGTTATACAAGGCCAATTCCGGTAAAGAGTATTTCGAGGCTAAAACCTCGCCCTGTTCCGTGATTTTAATGCGACCGTTAATAGTTCCCCGGGGTTGGGCGAGGATAGCGGCGTAGGCCGGTCCACCACCGCGCCCGACGGAACCGCCCCGGCCATGAAAAAGACGTAGATCCACGCCGTATTGTTTAGCGGTTTTCTGTAAAGCCTTCTGAGCTTTATGAATTTCCCAATTACTGCTTAAAAAGCCGGAATCTTTATTACTATCGGAGTAACCCACCATAATCTCCTGTAAATTACTCGGTTCGAGGATGGCCGGTTCCGGGGTCACGTCCTCCCCGTTTAAAGCCCCTAAATGGTCGTAACCGCCGGCTAGGGCTGCCCGGTAGAGGGGCAATTCAAACAAAGTCTGCATGATGCCGGGGGCGTGTTTGAGGTCATCGACGGTTTCAAAGAGGGGAACAATGCGGAGGGAACTGCGGCTAGTGGCGGGGTCGTATAACCCGGCTTCTTGGGCTAATAACAGCACTTCTAGCACATCGCTGGCCTCGTTGGTCATGCTGATAATGTAGGTTTGGCAGATTTCCAGACCGAATTCCCCTTGCAGACTTCTTAAAACTCGCAGGGTTTCAATGGTTTCGCAGGTTCTTTCCGAAAAGGGCATTTCCCGGGGAATTAAAGGCCGACGGGTTTTTAATTCCGCCACTAACCAGGCGATTTTTTCTGATTCGCTTAATTGGCCGTAGGGTTTGGGTAAAACTCCGAGATAGGCGGCGATTTCTTCGATACATTCGGCGTGACGGGTGGATTCCTGCCGAAAATCTAACTGAGTCAGGACAAAGCCAAAAATCTCCACTTGGGCAATCAGTTGATCCAGTTCTTGACAGGAAAGACCGGTTTGAAGGAGACTGCGCTGTAATAGCTTTAATTCGGCTAAAAACTCGGAACCGGAGCGATAGATGTTGGTTTCGTTGAGTTTAGTTAATAATTGTCGTTCTTCCGGGTCATTGAGGCGATTATTGCGATCGCGGGTATTTTCCAGACGTTTTTGAATAAAGGCCAATTTGAGGCGATAGGGTTCCTGACGGTAGCGTATTGCTAACTGGCTATAGATTTCGGGCATTTGCTGTTTATCTCTGTCCAGGGAGTCCAGCAACTCCGGCAAGACGTGACACCAGTGCAGGGAGGCGCTTAAAATACTGGTCAGGTCGCGAATAGCATCGAGATATTTTTTAATAACGAGATTGCGCTGATAACAGCAGGTTTTCCAGGTGACTTCGGGGGTAACGGAGGGATTGCCATCCCGATCCCCCCCAACCCAAGAACCAAAGCGACAGAAGTTATTTTTCGGCGCTTGTAAACGGGGAAAAGAGGATTGTAGGCTTTGCTGCAGACGCAGGGTTAACTGGGGTAGGGAATCAAAGAGAACTTCATCGAAGTAGTGCAGGGCATAATCCACCTCATCGACGACGGTGGGTTTAAATTGATGTAGTTCATCTGTTCGCCACCAGAAACGTATTTCTTCTTTTAACTGTTTGGTGACTGTCTGTGCTTCTCTGGAGTTAGTTAACCCCATACTACGAAAGATTTCTTCTGCTTGGTCGAGTTTTTCGAGAATGCCCGAAATGCGGCGCTGTTTAATGCGAATGGTATGACGGACAATTTCCGTGGGGTGGGCTGTAAAAACCAGACGAATATCTAATTGATCGAGAAGACGCTGAATTTCCTGGGGAGGGACGTTCACCTGTTTGAGATAGGGAAATAACCAGTGAAATAGTCCCGATTTTGGGCCGGAGTGATCGGACTCGTTCAGGGTTTTTTCTAGCCAATCGGCCCCGACAATGGTGGCTAAAAGGCTTTTTTGCGGTGGGTCTGTCTTGGGACTTTCGTTTTCTTCCCCGATCACCGTCCGTCGCAGTAGTTGCTGATCCCTTTGTTCGTAGTGTTGTTCAATAATATTGATTAACTGGAAATAGAGGGCAAAAGCGCGGGTAACTTTGATTGCTTCCCCTAGTTCCAAGTCTTCGATCATTTTGGCGATCGTTGCCTCCGCACTATCATCGGTCACTTGTCCTTCCTCAGAACAGAGATGGCGCAGTAATTCCAGTAAATCGACTAATTCTTGACCACATTCGGAGATCAAGACTTCTTTCCATAAATCTTCGATTAATTTCAGTCTTTGCTGCAAAAACAGGTTGGAAGTGGGGAAAATATCCTGTTCGGTTTCGGTTGAGGGGACAAGGACGCTCATAATTTCAGTAATCAGTAATCAGTAAACAGTAATCAGTAAACAGTCATCAGTCATCAGTAAACAGTCATCAGTAAAAAGAAAGCTCAGAACTTGCCCCTTAATAATATTCACTGAAAACTCAAATCTGATCATTGATAACTGATAACTGATCACTGATTACTGATATATCGGGATTAGTTCTTTACGGTTTGTCAAAAATGAGATTGTATGCCAAAGAATCACATTTTTTCCTATTTTTAACAAAAATTTCACTATTATTGCCTCTTTTCAGGGGGCAAAAGGACTTTTTTCTTGGATTATTTGGTCACTGTTGACCGGTAACTGCTCGGGAATATTGAGAAGGGGCAAGCGATCGCCGCGAAACAATTCCTCACTTTCCTGGCCCAATTCAATTAACCAATGATTGAGGGATCGCAAGGCCAGATAGGAGAGAAGAAAGGGACTGACCGCTAGACTAAGCCAAAGCTCGATCGGTTGAGTTTTCATGGCAATTTCTCGGTTAAAGGACGGCGTTTGATGCGACGAATCGGAAAATTAGCAATCAGGGCGGTAGTTCGTTGGTCACTTTCTAGGAGTAACTCGGTTTCCTCGGTGTCGATATCAAGATAACGACCGACCACTTCTAAGATTTCTTGACGCATCATATCGAGAATTTCGGGACTAAGATCGGCGCGATCGTGGGCCAGAATAAGTTTTAAGCGTTTTTTAGCTTGGTCGCCACTTTTGCCCGAACCGCGCCATGCTAGAAGTTTATCGATCAGGTCATTCATAGTAGGTTAAAGGGTTGAGATGAGAGAGTTTAAGGCCCAAACAAGCGACGACGCAGACGGGTAAGAAAACCTTCCTGACCGGCCATTAAATCTAGAAACGGCACATCGCGACCCTGTAAACGTTGGGCAATGTTTCTAAAGGCCATAGAGGGGAGAGAAGTCTTCTCCTCTAATACTAATGGTTCTCCTTTATTAGTGGAAATAATAATTCTTTGATCGTCGGGAATAATCCCCAACAGGGGAATTACCAATAAGTCGAGAATATCCTCGACGCTGATCATCTGATTAAGTTGGATCATTTCCGGCCGCAGCCGGTTGACAATCAGACGGATACCTTTAATATCCTCGCTTTCTAGTAATCCTACCACGCGATCGGCATCTCTCACCGCCGACATTTCTGGGGTAGTAACGATGATCGCTTCTTGGGCGGCAGCGATCGCATTGCGAAAACCCATTTCAATTCCTGCCGGGCAATCAATCAACACATAGTCATAACTTTTTGACAATTGGGCGACTAAATCCTTCATTTGATCGGCAGTAATCGCCTCTTTGGTGCGGTTTTGTGCCGCCGGTAATAAGACCAGATTTTCCTGTCTTTTATCCTTAACTAAAGCTTTATCAAGGCTACAATCTCCCGCCACCACATCGAGGGCAGTATAAACGATACGCTGTTCTAATCCTAACAATAAATCGAGATTTCTCAGTCCGAAATCGGCATCGACAAGGGCGACTCGACAGCCTAATTCAGATAAGGCTGAACCTAAGTTCGCCGTTACCGTCGTTTTACCGACTCCTCCCTTTCCCGATGTCACCACAATTACACGAGCCATAATTTATATCAGTTATCAGTTATCAGTTATCAGTTATCAGCTATCAGTTATCAGCTATCAGTTATCAGCTATCAGTTATCAGCTATCAGTTATCAGTTATCAGCTATCAGTTATCAGTTATCAGTTATCAGTTATCAGCTATCAGTTATCAGTTATCAGTTATCGGTTATTGGTTTGATAGAGTTTTTCATTTCAACGCAGTTAATCGCTATTTTTACCAGTCACTGAATCACTGTTTACTGCTCACTGTTTACTGCTCACTGTTTACTGCTCACTGGTCACTGATCACTGTTTACCAGTCACTGATCACCTTTTTTCGACCCACCCCACTTTATCTTTAAAGGTGTAGGTTCTGGAAAAATTATAAGCCCCAATGATGCGGATTCCTCCTTCGCTGATACAGGCGATTTCTGGTTCTATGCGATCGCTATTTAAAGCCGGGGCCCGTGCCACCAATTCCGCGATCCTCAGTTGAGTTAAATCGATTCGCAGGGCCATGATTAGCGCCGCTCGATCGCCGCGGAATCCCGCATGGGCCACACCGCGTAAACTCCCCCAAACTAATATATCGCCATCAGCGACAATCGATCCGCCGGGGTTGACATCGCCCATGATTATAACTGTACCGGGGTGACGGATTTCTACACCCGATCGCAGGGTAGTTTTTAAGTACAAAGGTTCGGCGAGGAGGGATGGCAGCGGTTGCTCGTCCCCGAAAACCGTGGGACTCGATCGCATTTGTTCGACATTGTAACCCATAGTTGCCGCTGCCACTGCGGTTTGTCTTCTTTGGGTTTGGATGGTATGTAGGGGTAATTCGGCGCTGTCTAAAATTGTGGCGATCGCTTGTAGTTGCCGCGTATCCATCAGGCGATCGCTTGCCTGTAAGTGTACAGGTGTTCTAGCGGGGCAGTTTTGACCGCTATTACGGAGATAATATTTCAATCCTGTCAAGATATCTGTCCAATCCTGACTTGTCTCCCCGGCGCCGGTTTCGGGTAAAATTAGCACCAATTTCTCGCCCTCACTTTTTAGGTGAATTTGGGCGTATCTTGACCTTACCGAGGCTGATGGCTCAATTTTTTCGGTTTCTAGGTCGATTTCTTGATTTATTCCGGTTTTAGTTTCATCCATAAAGATAATTTTTTACTTAAACAAGACAAAGCGCAAAATAGCGATCAGCAAACCGACGGAAGCGGTAATCAGTGAACCGCCTAAAATGGTTATCAATGCCCAAATTTGATTTTTTTGACTGCCCTCGACTATTTTGAGGCGATTATCCATCCCTTCGACTCTTTCGGTTAATTTTGCCTGTCCTATCTCTAGGGATTTAACATCTTGCTTGATTTCCTTGATATCAGCTTTAATTTCGCCAATATCAGCTTTAATTTCGACGATACTATTCTCGATCGCCGTGAAACGAGTCTCGATCGCTGTGAAACGAGTTTCGATCGCCGTGAAACGAGTCTCGATCGCTTTTTGTCCGTTGATAATTAAGTCTTCTAGCCTTTGCAAGTCCGTATCGGCAACAGTTTTCATAAAAATTAACTGGCTATCAGTAAAGATGTTTCTTTAATTATGAACCTTGAGCAGCCGGCAGCAGTGGGAATTAGGAATTATAAATTAGGAATTACGGCTGATGCGAGATAGAGAGGTTTGTAAAATCAAAGGGAGGCATCACGATAAAGGTAATCACTCCAAAGCATGAGGCCTCCCATGAATAGGATAGATGCTCCCACCCTCTTGACTATTATTTATGTCCTGGTGGATGACTGGTATCAAGAACAGGGATATCGCTTGACTCCCATGCTGCCTGGACCTGAGCCTAGTTTCAGTGATAACGTTAGCATGAGATCGATGATCGCACTAAGATGATATGATAGTAGTGCATTTTCCTAATTATTGATGATTAAGACTTTTGCATCTAAGGAGACAGAGCAGGTATTCAAACGTAAATTTTCACGAAAATTACCTCAAGATATTCAACGAAATGCTCGGAGAAAGCTAGAAGTTTTAGACGCGGCCGAAACTTTACAGGATTTATACATTCCTCCATCTAATCGGTTGGAAAAACTCTCAGGAGATAGAAAAAATCAGCATAGTATCCGAATTAACGATCAGTGGCGGATCTGTTTTATTTGGAAAAATGGCAACGCCTACAATGTAGAAATAGTCGATTATCATTAATTGTTACTCAATAATCATGACTGAGAAAAAATTATTAGCCCCCATTCATCCTGGTGAGATTCTGTTAGAAGAATTTCTCAAACCGATGGAAATTAGCCAAGAACGTTTGGCAGAAGATCTTAATGTACCAATAGAGCAAATCAAGGAAATTATCGAGGAAAAGCGAGGAATTACTGCTGATATTGCCTTAAGGCTTTCCCGTTATTTTGGTATGTCTGAAAGGTTCTGGATGAATCTTCAAACAAGGTATGATATTGAAGTAGAAAAAGATAGGCTCAGAGAACGTTTAGAGAAGGAAGTAAAAGTCTATGCTGCTTCACAAGCACTGTAGCATAACCGAAGAAATAGGGGAAGAATAATAATTTTAACCCCCCGTAGGGTGGATTAGCGCAGCGTAATCCACCATTAAATCAATTATTGAATAACCATAGATTAGGTGCGTTAACGAAGTGTAACGCACCCTACAAGAGCGGCGATCGCACTATACAAACCAAGAAGTATAAAGCTATTTTTGTTTTATGGCTAGGCTATCCTCGCAAACAAGGGGATAAAAATGATTGTTACAAAGTTTTCACAAAAATAGTTCAGCGAGGTGATTTTCCCAGTTCTCTTGACGCTTTAATCCTTGATAGCCAAGAAGATTAGCTAGTGATAAGGTGGTTGAAAAAGCGATCGTAACCCACAGATACACTTTCAACTGCGCCTCCACAGAAAGATTGAGGTCTAACGTCCACGTTCAGCAGTTGCCGAGATCTTTAGCATCTCACCTAGGCGGCTTGAGTCAATCCGCTGCACCAGGGTTGTTAGGCGGCTGCTTTTTGCCCCGCTTTTTTTGATACCACTTCCAGAGAAAAGGAGATAGTGGTACAAGAATACTTGCCCATAACCACTGCCAATTACCCGCAACAAAAGTTGAGATACGCTGACCTACAGAAACCTCTACTTCAATTGTCTTATCAAATGTTCGTATCACAAGTGGCACTTTTTGATTCGATACATTGATAATGGCTGACAGCGTAAGATACAGATTCTGATCCCCATCTTTCGTCGGGGTGACTTCCCATTTCCACTGCGTTGTTTTACCTCTATAAACAGCCTGTTCCTGTGGAACTAATGCCTCAATCTTAAAACCTAGTCCCGAAAGGTCTGCTTCCATTCGATTTGATATTTGTATCCGTGCTGACTCAGTTTGTTCATGAGACTTCAAAGAAGATTGAAGCTCTTGGACAGATTTGGTTGGTGATAGAAGTAACTCGATAGTTTTAGGTTCTTCAAACTTCATTTTCTTGGGTGTATCAAACGCAATGTTTCCCCATTCAAGATTACTCACTATCTCTTCCACAACGCCCAGGGAATGCGGAGCCGAATTAGGAAGATTACTAAGACTAAGACGACTATAGAGGTAGATTCCAGCTACAATTGAAATGCCAAGCAAAAAACTGTAAATTGCAATTTCTTTTCTCATATTTTTTTCTCATAAATGCGTGAAGAACCGTGGAGTCGATAACTACAGTTAAGTTAACTGTGGACACCAACAGATAGCCTACCAATTACTTCTGCAACCAATAACTGAAGCCGCATAACTATTAATTATACCGCTCACTGCGGTCTAGCACCCTGATTTATCTTACTATCCCACTTGCATCGGTCTAACACCCCCTTAATCATACCTAATACCGCACCGTGCGGTTTAATCACCTCAATTTGGGCATAATTACCGCAGAGGGTGGTCTAGTATTCCCTTCAAGTGGATTTTACCGCATTTGCTGATGACAGAAGAAGCACAATCCCCTCGACTGTTAGAACGAGTTCGAGAAGTCATGCGACTCAAGCACTTTAGCTTGAAGACGGAAAAATTGCATTCGAGATTTTAACATATTGAACAACAAACGTCACCTATTGTCAAGTCTGAGAACGACAATTGTGCTACAAGAGCAGCGATCGCTTATATTTTAGGTTTAAATTTAATTTAAAGTTCATTCCATTCATCAATATTTATCTGACGAGCAATAATAGTTTCAACCTCCCGAATCATCATTCTCAATTGAGGTACAGAATACTCAGAATTAGAGGGAATAGTCAGACGATGCTGTTGGTAAACCATAAATTCATGTCTTGTACCTGATTGGAGCTTCTCAAAACCTAATTTACGCAGTTTTTTAATAAAATCTCTCCTTTTACACGGGATCAAGCGACTCACAAACGTACTCCTGATTAAGATCTATCCCGGCAATTACAGGTAAAGTATGACCTAATTTTAATCCTACTAAAATCCAATCTTCTAGGGTTGATCGCAACTCAGATTGACATTCTGATAAGCTATCTCCAAAAGCGATTACACCTTGACAGTCTGGTATTCTCCCAACATAGCTACCATCTTCTAACTGTTCAATTTCCGAAGTGGCGATCGCTGTTTCTATATAATCACTTAAAGAATAACGCACTAACATATCGATCTCGCTCCGTTCTGCTACCGTGTTAATTGTACAGAATAATTGGGTTAGCTGCAACCTTGGCAATGTAGCCGAGAGGGAGGGGAGGTTTTGTGAATGAATTTGGGCGGGTATTGGGCGGTTACATAGTCCATAACATCATAAATGGTGATGCGTGTTCCGGCGATCGTCAGTCCGCGCTCTGTACGAATGATTGCTGCTTGTGTATTTGTTGTCATAGTCATACCCTAAGCCTCCTAGAAACTAACTTCATGTTACTCCAAAACACTGTTGGGCAGTTTGGTGATGAGTTTCGGAACGGACAAAAAAAGCGATTAAAGCAGAAGTATCAACAATATTTTCTTGATTCACAATCAAATTAACATATTGCATAATCTGTATATTTTCTAACATCAGAATCGTGAAATCCTAAAACCATCTGTTTTTTAGGGATTCCCGCTTTTTCTAATTCGTAAGCAATGCCATCTTCTGTGCCATCTCTTTGAATCCATATTTTATCATCAATAATTTCAACATGGATTAAGCATCCATGAATTCGTTTATTTTTCTGCCACCCTAAAGAAAGGATAATATAACGATTGTTTGTATCATCAAATATTGCTTCATTTTTGATGTCCCCATAAGCATAATCAATGTTGATATATTCGGAAAGGACATCTTTGATAATTTGACGGTATTTTTCGATTAATCTATCCATCGATCTATCTCCTGGGTGTTTTGATCAAAAATCAACAACCTGAGTTTGATAAATCTCATCGCCACGTCGAGCAAACTCTTCTTGATTGTAGCGGGGTTGTCGCACTGTCATAGATTTGACCTCTTTGTCATCGATCGCCTTTCCATTTTAACTTGAGCGATCGCGTCCACGGTTACAGCCTAAAGCGCGATCGCACTTTAAGGAATTCATGGATCATGGTGCGTTCCCCAAAATCTATCTGTGGAGTGGGAAAAGTTGCATTAAGGAACGCACCCTACGGCTGATCTTAATACCGCACCGTGCGGTTTAATCACCTCAATTTGGGCATAATTACCGCAGCGGGTGGTCTAGTATTCCCTTCAAGTGGATTTTACCGCATTTGCTGATGACAGAAGAAGCACAATCCCCTCGACTGTTAGAACAAGTCCGAGAAGTCATGCGTCTCAAGCACCTCAGCTTGAAGACGAAAAAATTACATTCGAGATTTGGCTCTTCGGTTTGTGTTATGCAATGAATGGAGGTTATAAGAGATGGAACCCTTATAGAGAAAGACATTTGGCGATTTTTGTCAATTGTTTTTGATCTAGAGCGAACTAATCAATTAAATCTCTTGCCAGATAAGGATTTAGTCGATTTATGCCCCCCTATCGAACCATACCAAGTAACGAAGAACCTGAAAACTTACATCTGCTCACTGATCACTGATTGCCTCCTATTGACACAAACGTTGATAAACTGTGGCTAAAGCTTGGACATCACCAACGTTACCCGGGAAAAGAACCACAGGTAAATTAGGAAAGAGGGGATGATCGGCTGCTGTGCGGACCATGGAGACACCGGGGAGAATCTGACCGAGTAAACGGGCCGATTGCAGGCTTAAACCCGTACTTAAGACATCATTGGAGGTAATTCCGCCTTTACTGATTAAAAAACTGATGTCACTGGGTAAACCCTTAACAATGTCCATTAACAGGGTGGAGACGGCAACCCCAAAATCAAGACGTTTCTGCACAGAAGCAAAGGTTAACTCTTGCCGACTGGTATAGATCACGGGGGTTTGTTTATTTTTGTGAATAAGCTTGACTTTTTCCAGAACTTGTGCTAGGAGTTGATCTCGTTGCTCGGGACGATCGCGCAATGCCGTCACATCGATTTCGACTCCGACGGTGTTGGGTTGTTGAAGCAGTTCATCTAATTGTTGGGTAGTTTTTTTGACGTGGGAACCGACGATAATTGCCCCGGCTTCCCCCGTGGGCTTATACTTACCCATAGATTCGGGTGCGATCGGTTGAGTTCCTAAATTAGCCAAAGAAGTTAAAATACTGGCGGCACTGCGGAATAAAAATTTTTTTCCCTCCCCTGCGGCGGTTAAAATATCTTCGGCAAAGCGATCGAGATCCGCTTGAGTTTCCCCATCTACCACCCCACATTGATTATTTTTGAGCTTTTGCAGTCGTTCTAAACTACCTTGACGGATATCTGCCAGTAAAAATCTCTCCACATCATCTGCTTTAATTTTCCCTTTCGTTTTCTCCTCCACATAATCCGGCAGATAACTGTAGTGGTAGGCAAAAACCGAATCGCGAGCGAATTCCGTCTCGTGGACGGGAGTGGGAACGCCATCGATGATTAAATAGTGAATACTATCGCGAGTGATTCTCCCCCCCTCAAAAAAGGCTGGAATCAGGAAATGAGCATCAAAACCGCCCAATTCTTCGGCAATAACATCAGTTTCGATCGGATAATGCCCGCGCAGGGTAGAATCGGAACGACTAACCACCAAAAAATCCTCGATTCCCTCTTTAGTTAAGGCAGTTTTCAGGTTATGACAGACTTCTCTGGTGACAGACTCGGCTTTTTCGGGGGTTAAAGCGCGAGTATTGGTCAAAACAAAGAAAATTGGCGCATTATCTGCCAATCCCAAGCGGAGAGTATCTTCATCCCACCGCATCAATAACAGACAACTATGGACTGTTTGGGAACCTGTGGGGTCATCATCTAAGACTATAATTTTAGGTCTATTATTGCTCATATATTTTTTATCAGGATGGGAGGGACGAAGGAACCAAGAGAATCTGGTTAATAGTTTATCGGGTTCTGGTTCCCCATTAAAGTCGTCCCCTCCCTAAGCAACCGCTATCAATCTTGATCACAATCTGTCCAATATAGGATAAGCTATACCATGATTCATACAGTGACGAAGTTGAGCGCGGGAGACTTCCCTTTGAATACGTTAATTCACCCCACTGCGGTTATCCATCCGTCGGCAAAACTTGATCCCAAGGTTAAAGTTGGTCCCTATGCTGTGATCGGGGCCAATGTGGAAATTGAAGCTGATACAATTATTGATGCCCATGTGGTCATTGAGGGTCCGACTAAAATTGGCAAGGGTAATCATATTTTTTCTGGGGCTGTTATTGGTAATGAACCACAGGATTTAAAGTATAAAGGGGGCGAAAGTAGCGTAGAAATTGGTGATTATAACCAAATTCGCGAGTTTGTCACGATTAATCGTGCCACGGATACGGGAGAAGTTACCCAAATTGGCAGTAATAATTTATTAATGGCCTATGTTCACGTTGCCCATAATTGTATTTTGCAAGATAACATTATTATCGCTAATAGTGTCGCCTTGGCCGGTCATGTCCAGATCGAATCAAAAGCAGTTATCGGGGGGGTTTTAGGAGTACATCAATTTGTTCATATTGGCAAAATGGCCATGTTAGGAGGAATGAGTCGTATTGATCGCGATGTTCCCCCTTTTACTTTAGTGGAAGGCAATCCCTGTCGCGTGCGAACTCTTAATTTAGTCGGTTTACAAAGGGCCGGTTTTACCGATGAAGATTTAGCTTTACTGAAAAAAGCTTTTCGGATTATCTATCGTTCTAATATAAATCTTCAGGAGGCTTTAGAACAAGTTTCTCTCTTAACCGATAACCCCCATGTTCAACATCTCTGTCAATTTTTACAATCCTCTACCACAGGAGAAAAACGTCGCGGTTTAATTCCGGGGAAATAATTTATTGATTGAGGAACAGTCTGTGGGGTGTGGGGTGTGGGGTGT
>NZ_JADEVX010000053.1:0-25352 GCF_015207925.1 Microcystis sp. LEGE 00066
TTTTTATGACCATTTTTATTGATATGATTGGATTGACATTCAGGACATTGCATAATTTCTGAGTTTGATAATGGGTATTTTTGGGTGATCGCCTTCCTCCTCAATCATACCCTAAATCAGCAACGCCTGGTGTCGGTCAAAATAACAATAACGTTCTACCCGGAACCAGTTCTTCTGGACAAGGACACGGAACTCACGTCGCTGGGACAATTGCCGCCGCTAATAACGGCATTGGTATGACGGGCGTTGCCTATAATTCCCGAATTATGGCGATTCGTATGGGAGATGTAGATTCACAAGGTCGGTTTACTAATGGGGGCAACCTTGCTCAAGCTATCCGCTATGCAGTGGATAATGGCGCTCGCGTCATTAATATGAGTTTGGGATGGTCTGATTCAACTGCTTTACGCGATGCCCTTGCCTATGCCGCTAGTCGCAATGTGATTACGGTTAGTGCAGCTGGCAACTCTAGCTTGTCTTCTCCCGGAACACCCGCATACTACGCTACCCAATACGGTTTTTCCGTCGGTGCCGTCGATAGCAGCCGGACAATTGCTAGTTTCTCCAATCGTGCCGGAACTAACAGCAGTATGCAGCACGTTATGGCTCCAGGGGTGAATGTTTATTCGACCTTACCGGGCAACCGATACGCGAGTTACAGCGGAACCTCGATGGCGGCTCCCCATGTGGCAGGAGTAGTGGCTTTAATGCTCGGGGCTAATCCCAACTTAACCCATGCTCAAGTCCGCAGTATTCTCACTAGCAGTGCTGTCCGTCTTGCTTAAAACGCTATTAATGCTCACAACCCAGAGCATTCCTAGTTAACCAATGCTGAAGAAAGTCTCTGTTGGATTCTGCACGAGGCTTTTCTTCAGCCAAAATAACAGCCAAATCGCCAAAACTATGATTTATCCTAACTTTCGCTGGTTCCTAAGTTTGACCATTATTCTAGTTACAATGATGAGCTTTACTGACCCGAATTTCTCTCAATCAAAACAGGGTATTTCTGGCACTATTCTTCGTCTTAGTGGCGACCAAATGCCCACTATAGACACAACATCCTTAAGAACAAAACCTGAACCTATTAAAACAACTGTTTGGATTTTTTCAGGTAGAATTCCCGCTCAAGGAAACAACTGGCCAGTAGCCCAAGCCCAAAAACATTCTCACCTAATCAAGCAAATAAGTAGTGATTCTCAAGGTAATTTTTTTGTGGAATTGCCCTCAGGGGAATATACTCTCCTCGCTCAATATGATGACAATTTGTACCTCAATAATTTTTTAGGGGACGGCAGCTATGGAACCGTACAAGTGACTAACGGTCAAATTGTCAATATTCAGTTAATTAACACGGAAAAAGCTTATTTTTAGCAATTATTGTCCCAAAACGCTCAAGAAATAACATTTCTTGACAGTGAGATAGAAGAAAATAATTTACTATCTTGCTTGATTACGTCTGCATTTCGCCAGTATTTGAACTGGCCAATTCCTAGTTTTTTTAATTACGATAGGTCTGGCTCTGTAATTTCTTCAGCGATGTTCTCTAGCATTCTTGGAATCTCTTCTTCCGTTACGTCATTTCTTCGGCTAACAATTAAAATATCACCTTATTTTAATTGTTGGAGTATATTCTCGGCTAGTCTTTTCGTATAAGTTCGTTTACTGGCGACAAAATCTAACTCTTCGCTCAAGGGTTTCCGACAATTATCGCACTTAAATTGACGACGATTAACTTGTGGGTACACTGGTTGTCCTGAGAGCGGCGAATCTTTGACTAAATGGGGTTTGCTGAATGAATCTAAAAACCTTGTTTGATAAGACTTTTAGACTTTTTTGAAATCCAAAAGTGGTGGACATGGGAGTGATCAGGGGGAAAATTCGGCTCTTCTAGGTTCTGTGTGATAAGTTTAACTTACATAGGATCGATCGATCTTTGTGTCCTTTGTGTCTTTGTGGTTCGTTCCACCCCCTCGCTAGGAGGAATGTATCTTAGAATACATTTTACCCACCAGACCTGGGAGAGCCAAAATCCCAGGACTTTTTCCCTGAAAATTAGGTAATTGACCCCCTCAAAATGGGTAAAACCCCACACTCTACCCCCACGAAAAACTTTTTGCCGCAAACCCTATCTAGTGGGTGGGGATTGATGATTGCTCTTGCCGATCGAGTAATCGATCGAGGATGATAGAAAATAGACAAAATAGATAGGCAGTAAGGGGAAGCAGTGGAAAAGGGAACGCTGGTAGAATTTCGGGTGCAAGGAGAAAGGCGCTTAGGGGTGATCGATCGCCCAGAAGGGAAAAAAGATTGGATCGTCATCGATCAAGGGGGAAACCCGCATAAACTGCGTCCCCAACGCTTCGATTACATTATCAAGGGTGGTCCATCCAACTATAAAGAGATCGGCAATTTTCTGCGGGAAGTCCAACCCTATCTAGATCCTAGTGGTTTAGAAGTGGCCTGGGAATTATTAGCCGGGGAAAATCAGTTAGTCACTCCCGAAACCATGGCCGAGATCCTCTTTTCCGATCGCGGTCCGCAGTTTTGCTATGCAGCCCATTGTCTCTTGAGTGAGGATAAAGTTTATTTTAAAAATAAAGGGGATGGTTACGAGGCCCGCTCGGAAAATCAGGTAGAGGAAATCAAACACCAGCTAGAGGTGGAACAACAGCGTCAACGGGAAAAAAGCCAATTTCTCCAACGTCTCCAACAGGCCCTGGCCGGTGAAACGGTAGAATGGTCAGAAAGCGATCGAATTCGTCTGGAATCTCTAGAAAAATTTATCCTCCAACCCGAACAAAAATATCCAGCAGCCATGGAAATACTCTCGCTGCTGGGCCGTTCCCAAACCCCCGAGGCTGCTTTTGAATTGTTAGTCGATTTGAAATGGTGGAGTAGTCACGAAAACCTTTTCCTGCGACGCAGTTCCTACCCCGTTCAATTCTCGAAAAAGGTACTTGATGTGGCGCGTCTTAATTTACTCAATCCCCCTGCGGATGCGGATGTCAACAATCGTCTCGATTTAACCCACCAAAAAATTTATACCATCGACGATGAAAGTACCGAGGAAATCGATGACGGATTATCGGTGGAAATTCTCGCGGATGGTGGTCATCGTCTCTGGATTCATATTGCCGATCCTAGCCGTTTAGTGCTTCCCGATGATGAATTAGACCTAGAAGCGCGTCGTCGCAGTACCAGTCTTTATCTTCCCACGGGAATGGTTCCCATGTTTCCCCTAGAGTTGGCCGCCGGTCCAATGAGTTTGGTACAAGGTAAACTTTGTCCTGCCTTGAGTTTTGGGGTAATCCTCGATGAAACGGGAGCGATCGCTGATTATCGTATCCATCCTAGTACAATTAAACCTACCTATCGCCTCACCTACGAAGATGTGGACGAAATGTTACATCTGGATCTGCAGCATGAACCGGAAGTGAAGATTCTCAACCGTTGGGCCAAACAACGCCACGCATGGCGCAAATCTCAGGGATCGATTAACATCCAAATGCCAGAATCATCCATTAAGGTGAAGGCTAACGACGAAATTATCATAGAATTGCAGGAAGTTTCCCCATCTCGGCAATTAGTGGCGGAAATGATGATTTTAGCCGGAGAAATCGCCGGTCGCTACTGTCAGGAACACGAGATCCCCGTGCCTTTCCGGGGACAACCACAACCGGAATTACCCCCCGATGAGGAGTTAATTTTACTACCTGCAGGCCCAGTGCGTTCCTGTGCCTTGCGTCGCTGTATGCCGCGCAGTGAGATGACGACGATTCCTAACCGTCATGCTAGTCTCGGATTGAATACCTATTCCCAAGTAACTTCGCCAATTCGCCGTTATACTGACCTTTTGACCCATTTTCAACTAAAAGCCCATCTCCGGGGCGATCAACTGCCTTTTACCCGGGATAGAATGCAGGAAATTCTCTATAGTGTCGCTAGTTCGGCCCTGGAAGCCACCTCGGTGGAACGACAAACTAATCGTTATTGGAGTTTGGAATTTTTGCGACGACAGGGAGATCAAGTCTGGCAAGCTTTGGTATTGCGCTGGCTGCGGGAAGAGGAAAATTTAGGCTTGATTTTATTGGAGGAATTGGGGTTAGAATTACCCCATCGTTTTGAGCGATCGGTATCTTTAGGCGATCGCTTTCAAGTACAAGTTAGTCGCTCTGATCCCCACCGCGATGAGATCCGCTTCCGCGAGTTATCGGGTTTTGTCTCCTCCCAAGCAAGTTAATCTCTCGCGGAGACAGAATTCAGGAGTCGGGAGATAGGGGTTTAGGGGTTTAGGGAAATTTCAGCCAAATGCTCCACTCCCCTCTACCCTCTCCTTGAGTTAGCGGGTTCGTCATCTGATCCGTCTATTTCGGGTGCGGAACCTCTTGGCAGACTTTAAATACCGAACAATTTATTATACTAAATCCGTTGAGTATAGGCCACATATCAGGAGAGGCACTCATGCAAGAGGCAAAAGGGAGAATAATCGCTCTTCTGGAACTTTCGGAAATCCCCGACCGAATCCAGATTCTGAAACCCTTGCTTGACAAGTGATCGCTAACTTTTTTTCTAATAAAAACTCAAATTTCGGGTTTCTGTTAGTTAGCGATAGCTTGAAGGCTTACCCCATAAGAGAGCTAGAGTTTAGAGACTGTAAGATTTTTGCCAGAGTCCCTCCAAGAGCGGCTCTCTTGGATTTGGTGGGTAAAATGTATTCTAAGATACAGTCCTGCTGGCGAGGGAGTGGAAGGAACCACTCCAGACACAGAGGACACAAAGATTGATCGCTTCTATGGTAAGTTAAGCTGATCACACAGAACCTAGAAGAGCCGAAGAGCGATAAGCCGTCAGCTTTTTGCTGTGATCAGTAAACTGAAAACTCAAATCCGATCCCTGATAGGCTAAGACGCATTTAAACCGCTTATTCTTAGACTAGCCGAACCTCCCCCAATCCCTTTACTGTTGCCTTTTGCCTCTTGCCTTTTGCCTCGTCTCAACAAGCAATTTAAATTACGAACAGCTTAGCTGTTTCCTGACTCCTCACCCTACTAACAAACTTTTTCAGAAAACCCTACTCACTTTTCACCCGATCTGCCCGGTCTTGCTATTGTTAAAAGTATAGAACCTCCGAAAAAGGTCTCAACTCTGTGCAGTTAAAACAAGTCATCATCGCTCATAAGGCCAACCATCCCCAAAGTAAAGCATGGGCGGAAAAATGCGCTAAACAGTTAGAAGCCCGTCAGTGTAAAGTTTTAATGGGACCCAGTGGCTTTAAAGATAATCCCTATCCAGTATTTTTAGCCTCAGCATCGGAAAACATCGACCTTGCCATCGTTTTGGGGGGAGATGGAACCATTTTAGCTGCCGCTCGCTATTTAGCTCACGAAGACATTCCGATTTTAGCGGTGAATGTCGGCGGCCATCTGGGATTTTTAACGGAACCCTTTGAGATTTTCCAGGATACGGAGACGGTCTGGGAGCGTTTACAATCCGATCACTATGCGGTACAACAACGGATGATGTTAACGGCCAGAATCTATGAAGGGGATAAAAGAAATCCGCAGCCAGTGAGCGAGGCATTTTATGCCCTGAATGAGATGTGTGTGAAACCCGCTAGTATCGATAGGATGCCCACCTCAATCCTCGAAATCGAAGTGGACGGGGAAATAGTAGATCAGTACCAAGGCGACGGACTATTAGTGGCTACTCCCACGGGATCCACCTGTTACACCGCTTCCGCTAATGGTCCGATTATACACCCCGGCATGGAAGCGATCGCTGTCACCCCGATTTGTCCCTTGAGTCTCTCCAGTCGGCCGATTGTCATTCCCCCAGCATCTCTGGTCAGTATTTGGCCTCTAGGAGACTACGAGTTAAATACTAAACTCTGGATGGATGGTGCTTTAGCCACTTCCATTTGGCCCGGGCAATGGGTGGGAGTTACTAAAGCCGAAAAATTCGCCCAATTTATTATCCTGCGGGAAAGTTATTCTTTTTATCAGACTCTACAGGAAAAACTGCAATGGGCCGGGGCGAGAATTCATTATGATGGCAATCGTCATAATTAGGGTTTGCGGCAAAAAGTTTTTCATGGGGACAGGGTGTAGGGTGTAGGGTGTAGGGTTTTACCGATTTTGAGGGGGTCAATTACCTAATTTTCAGGGAAAAAGTCCCTGAATTTTCCCCCCAATCACTCCAAAGGTCGACACTTTTTGAGGGAAAAAAAGTCTAAAAACCTTATCCAACAAGGTTTTTAGATTTATTGAGCAAGCCCTAAGTATATCTTCTAAAATTGGTCATTACTTCCGATTTTATCAGTAAATCTAGGCTTTTGGGGGTAGAACCCCCCAAACCCAGAAGCGCATTTGCTGATTGTCGGTATTTCTGCAAGAGAGGGTCAAAAGTTGTCAAAATATTTGACAAAGTTGCCACTTTATGGTAAGAAATTGGGTTATTATTATCCCTTAAATTTTAAATTTCATCCCATCCAGTTAAGCCAGAAGACATAACATAACTGGTAACAGTTGCTTCAAAAAAGTTAGCTTTGGTGTGGCCTTCTTTTTTGGTATCGGAAAAGCGTTCCAGATGGTTATAGGGACTTTTGTTATACTTTTCTTCCCTGTATAAAGGCTCAAGTCCGATCGCTTTTAGCCGAATATTAGCGAGGTATTTAGTGTACTGTTCGGTACTGTATTCGGTAATACCTAAAATGTCGTTGCCAACGATGTGATTTGTCCAGCAACATTCGTGTTTAACGGCACTATCGAACATCTCATAAATCTGTTCAACGGAATGGGGAAAAATTGCCATGGCTTCGGGAATAAGTTTTTGATACAAACGGACGTGACTTAATTCGTCCCGGTTGATCATTTTGAAAACGTCAGCACTACCGGACATTAGCTGTCGAGAAGCGAGATTATAGAAAAAGATAAAGCCGTTATAAAAATACAAACTCTCCAGTAAATAGTCGGCAAGAAGAGCGATAAAATAGCTTTCAGTAGTTTGTTTATCGATGTATTGCTGGTAGAGACTAGCAATAAATTCACAGCGATCCTTGAGAACTTTATCGGTGCGCCAAAAGTCATAAACTTCGCCTCTGCGATCCGAGGGAATAATCGTTTCAATTAAGTATTGATAACTTTGATTGTGCATGGCCTCTTGAGAAATTTGTTCCGCCATACAAAGACTAATTTCTGGCGCAGTGACGCTACCTTTTAGGTGGGGAATATTACAGGTTTGCACGGAATCAAGAAAAGTTAGATAGGACAAAATACCATCATAAGCATATCTTTCTTCGTCGGTAAGATGCCCGTATTCAGTCACGTCTTGAGTGATATCTAAGCGTTGCGGGATCCAGAAATTTTCCCGCATTTGTTGATATAAACCCACCGACCAGGTGTAGCGGACATCGTTTAATTGCATCAGGTTGGTAGTGTTACCAAACCAGATCGAACGGTTTTCGATCGCATCATCTCCCGACGGATTGAAGATCGGGGAAATGGGCATCGAATGGCAAGAATTAACTAAATGTAAGGACATGACTACTTGGACATTAAGGCACTTTTAGGTTATAATAGGTTTTCGGTAAAAAGTCAAATGGTTTGATTAGGGATAAATTCAAAATCTAGGGCTTCTGCCAAAGTAAATGGGCAATCGTTCGGGAATTTATCTAGGTTTATCCCTGTTTCAATAGCGGCTTTTTTTCTCGCCTTATTATAGCATTTTTTGAAATTTTCTTCTGTTAAAAAACTCTTAAGACTAGGGCTATTTTCTAAATCTTCTTCGATTCTTTCGCGATGCTCAAAAAGGTTTAATGCCCAGCTTCTGGTTTGTTTTTCTGGCTCTTGTAAGTATTTTAGTAAATGCCATAAAATCACGCTCAGATTGCTTTTTAATGCTTTCTGTTGACTGATAGATATAGATTTTATTTCTTCAATTAAATTCTCTAAATCTAATTCAGAAAATTGATGATTTTCTAGCAAAAATATGGTTTTATCTATCCAGGGATAGTAGTCTTTTTTGTATAAGTTCTTTTCCATAATTCGCCAATTCAAAAATGAAACGCATCAACCTCAAGAGTTGACAAAGAAATGCTCATCAGGTACTGTCTGATCATTAACAAAAACAAATCAGACCCAAAAACGAAGCCCCCAACATCTTAACATAGAACAAAGAAACTTGCTCTACCAACTTAGTCAAGAGGGAAATTTATCGTATAACTGCTAAAATAGCAATGACTAAAATATCGGTTAATAAATGTTTTTGGGTTGGGGACACTCTCGGTTCAGGAATATCGGCTCTTCCAGGTTTGGTGGGTAAAATGTATTCTAAGATACATTCCTCCTAGCGAGGGGGTGGAACGAACCACTCCAGACACAAAGGACACAAAGATCGATCAATCCTATGTAAGTTAAACTTATCACACAGAACCTAGAAGAGCCATTAATTTTGCTGAGATACTTAAAAAGTAAAAAAGGGGTTGGGGGAAGAACCTCGGCCTGACTGTAGCCAATTTGACAGAATTAATCGATAGATAAGAGTGAATGGAAGTAACTAGGATAAGTTCGCAGTTTTTAGCAATCTTATCCCGTTTTTTCCCTGTAAATGCTGTATCTGTGCGGCTTTTCCCAATTATCTCCCTCAACACTCCTACCACTTAATTTCCATGCAGGGTTATAATTGTATTAAGATGTGTAACAATTCTCTGGCAAACTCTTGACAAAGGATAACAAATCTGATCTACCAAAAAACAGGAAAGGTTTTATTTCTATGACATTGATTCAAACCGCCCAATTATCGCTAGAAACTTTGGCTTTAGCCTTTTTTAAGCAGACAGAAGGACGCTGGCAATCCCAGAGACGTTATTACACCCTCACCCAAGAAACGGAACCCCAAGAAGTTATCAGCGCCATCGAGATTAAATATTTACCCCAAGGCAGCGAACCATTAATTCAACTGGCCCGTTTACATAATCTGGAAGATACAACTTTATTAGGTGGTACGGAAGTAACTTGGCAAAGTAATTATCTCCGTCCCCAGAGTAAAAAACCCTCCAACGGTTCCACTATATTCGGTATTTTAGATAATATTCTCTATCGCGATCGGGGATTTGCGACGGATAAACCCGTTAGTGCCATTTATACCTTTCCTAACCCCTCTACTCTCTGTCTGAGAACAGAATACGCCGGTTCTGTCTTTGAAGAAGAAATTAAACTCATCGGTCAACAATATCGCACCCGACAAACTATTATCTCTCGCGCCGGTCAAGAATTGATGATCGGTCAATATCTAGAAAAACGGGTCAATTAGTCGAAAAAATGGCGGCTATTCCCATAATTTTGACTTTTATCCTAGGAATAGGGCTGAAATCAAGTCAGCCCTTCCCATAACTCCCCTTTAAACTGGGGTTAAATTGTCTTGATTCTGACTAGCGAGAAACTTCTCTAATTCCGTAATCGCATCGGCATCGACCTTAGTTTGCATCGGACAGAATTTCGGTCCACACATCGAACAAAACTCCGCAGTTTTATAGATATCTGCGGGTAAAGTCTCATCGTGGTATTCCTTAGCGCGATCGGGGTCCAAGGATAACTGAAATTGACGATTCCAATCAAAATTATAACGAGCAATGGAGAGTTCGTCATCACGATCCCGCGCCCCGGGACGATGACGGGCGATATCTGCCGCATGAGCCGCTATTTTGTAGGCAATTAAGCCATTTCGCACATCTTCAGCGTTGGGTAAACCGAGATGTTCTTTCGGGGTGACATAACATAACATCGCCGTCCCGTACCAACCCGCCAGAGCCGCCCCGATCGCCGAGGTGATATGATCGTATCCGGGGGCAATATCGGTGACAAGGGGACCGAGAACATAGAAAGGTGCTTCGCTACACTCCTCCATTTGTTTTTTCACATTAAATTCAATTTGGTCCATGGGAACATGGCCCGGTCCTTCCACCATCACCTGTACATCGTGTTCCCAAGCGCGACGCGTTAGTTGGCCGAGGGTTTTCAATTCCGCTAATTGGGCCGCATCGGAAGCATCGTGGGTACAACCGGGACGTAGGGAGTCACCGAGACTAAAAGAAACGTCATAACGCTTGAAAATCTCGATAATTTCGTCGAAATGGGTGTGGAGAGGATTTTGCTTGTGGTGGTGTAACATCCACTTAGCAATAATACCACCCCCGCGGGAGACAATCCCGGTCAGACGGGTTTTGACTAAGGGCAGGTGTTCGATGAGGATTCCCGCATGAATCGTCATGTAATCTACCCCTTGCCCGGCGTGTTTTTCGATAATATGGAGGAAATCTTCGGGGGTGAGTTTTTCAATATTGCCGTGAACGCTTTCCACCGCTTGATAGATGGGTACAGTACCGATGGGGACAGGAGAAGCATTGATAATCGCGGTGCGAATTTCGTCCAAATTACCGCCCCCAGTGGAGAGATCCATCACCGTATCGGCACCGTATTTGACCGCTAGGTGTAATTTTTCTAGTTCTTCGTTAATATTCGAGGAGTTGGGTGAAGCCCCGATATTAGCATTAACTTTACACTTAGAAGCAATACCGATCGCCATGGGTTCGAGGTTGAGGTGATTGATATTAGCGGGAATAATCAGTCTTCCTCGGGCGATTTCGCTGCGAATCAATTCGGGAGAGAGATTTTCCCGTTTTGCCACATACGTCATCTCTTCGGTAATTATCCCCTGACGGGCGTAGTGCATTTGCGATACATTTGCTTGTCCGCGCCGGGGGGCAACCCATTCTTGTCTCATAATTTTATTTCCTCTGTAAACAGCTTCCCTACGCTGGAATTACCCAGTCTCAGGTTCTAAGGGTCTTTCTCAGCCTGATTGCCTCAGACACCCCTAGCTATGACGGCAATTGTATCACTGTTGACGACTGAGGAGATCAAGCTTAAGATTGTTGTTTGATTAGGCGGTTATCAGTTATCAGTTATCAGTTATCAGTTATCAGATGTGAGTTTTGGCTCTTCTGGTTTCTGTGTGGAAACGAGGTCTATACTGATAGTTTATTTAACAAAATAGTCCTAAAAGTCTTTCCCAGTAAACATTTCACGATTTCATAAGCAAAAATTATCACACAAAGTCGAGAAGAGCCGAGTTTTCAGTTCACTGATTACTGTTTACTGTTTACTGTTCACGGCAAAAAACTTCCCACTTCCCCACTCCCTTGCTGATTCCAAAAAAAAGGGGCAGGCAAAAGCCTACCCTAGGATTAATTATCAATCAAACCTTAGACATCGTAGTAGAGAGAGAACTCGTAGGGATGGGGACGTAAGCGCATCGGGTTAACTTCGTTATCGAGTTTGTAGGTAATCCAGTTTTGGATAAAGTCTTCGGTAAAAACACCAGAATCGGTCAAGAAAGCGTGATCTTTTTCGAGACTTTCCAGAGCTGCTTCCAGAGAACCGGGGGTAGAGGGTATTTTTGACAATTCTTCGGGACTGAGTTCATAGATATCCACATCGAGAGGTTCTCCTGGTTCAATTTGATTTTTAATCCCATCGATACCAGCACATAGCATAGCTGCAAAAGCGAGGTAGGGATTAGAAGTCGCATCAGGACAACGGAATTCTAAACGTTTAGCTTTCGGGTTGCTTCCCGATAAAGGAATCCGAATCGAAGCGGAGCGATTACCTTGGGAGTAGGCCAGGTTTACCGGGGCCTCAAAACCGGGGACGAGACGCTTGTAGGAGTTGGTGGTGGGGTTAGTTAAAGCTAAGAGCGCGGGAGCGTGTCTAAGCAAACCACCGATGTAGTACAGCGCCATTTGGCTGAGTCCGGCGTATTTATCCCCGGCGAACAGGGGTTGACCATCTTTCCAGATAGACTGGTGAACGTGCATCCCGGAACCATTATCGCCAAAGATGGGTTTAGGCATAAAGGTGACGGTTTTACCGTATTTCTTGGCCACGTTCTTAATGCAGTATTTGTAGGTCATCAAGTAGTCGGCGGCCCGTACTAGGGTAGAGAATTTAATCCCTAACTCGTTTTGACCACCGGTAGCGACTTCATGGTGATGTTTTTCGATGGGAACTCCGCAGTCGGCCATGGTTAAGAGCATTTCCGTGCGGATATCTTGAGAGGTATCGGTGGGACTAACGGGGAAATAACCCTGTTTGTAGGCGGGTTTATAGGCAAGATTTCCGTCTTTTTCGTCTTTACCGCTATTCCAACGACCTTCGACACTATCCATGTAGTAATAGCCGGAGTTGGCGGTTTGGTCAAAACGAGCGCTATCAAAAAGGAAAAATTCTGCTTCTGGTCCAAAAAATACAGTATCACCTAAACCGGTACTGCTCAGATAATCGATCGCTTTCTGAGCAATAGAGCGAGGATCACGGCTATACCATTCACCGGTTCTGGGTTCTTTGATGCTACAGATCATGCTTAGGGTAGGTTCCTTGTAGAAGGGATCGATCCAAGCGGTGGTAGGATCGGGAACCATGGCCATATCGGACTCGTTAATTGCTTTCCAACCGCGAATACTGGAACCATCGAAGGCAACACCATCGCTGAAAGAGCTTTCATCGATTTGATCGTAGTAGAAGGAGCAGTGTTGCCAGATACCCGGCATATCAATAAATTTCAGGTCAATAATCTTAATATTGTTGTCCTGAATCATTTTCAAGACTTCTTGTGGCGTTTCGGGCATGGAAAACTCCTTTGACTTATGGATCGGTTCTTAAGCTTCTCAAAAAACCCATCCTAAACAGTCACTTTGTCCAGTTTTGTATTTTTCGATACAAAATCTTTAATCCTAGCTTGAAAAAATCTGTAATTTTCTTGTTGAGTTCGGTAATCGCCCGGAATGGCGATTTGCCTATCAGCTTCTACTGCCTCTTGCCACACCTCAAGGAGGTTCGTTTGTGCAAACATTGGCCGTCTGGAGATTTTCTGCTCACTGAAAAGCTTCCAGGGTAATGATTTGGTAGTAGTGGCGTAGCCCTCTTGCTTACCTGGTAGGAAGTGTGTAAAGTATTTATTAATAAAAATAATTGGAACCCGATCAGTCTTTGAACCTCCTCAGAAAACTGGTGATTTTCTAGTAAAGATATGGTTTTCTCTATCCAGAGATAGTAATCATGTTCGTATAAGTTCGTTTCCATAATTATTCCCATTATTTTGATATTTCAGGAAACCAATCCTCATTTAACGCCTGTTCTATAGTACAAATTGGAGCTAAACTGACCAAATTTTCAGCCATTCCCGATAATTCGATAAAAGAAATACGAGCTTCTTGAAAAGAGTTGTTAAAAATTTCAATCAGATAAGGCTGTAAACTAGGACTATCGGCAATAATTTTTTTTATGGCACGACGAAAATTCCTAATTTCATTTTTCCATCCTCTTTGATTATATTCTAATTCCGACTGCCAGTAAACCAGTTTCAGCAAATGTTCTAATAAGCGAGTTAAATAACTTTCTAAACTTCGTTTCTCACTTTTACCCATGCTGCTAATTTCTTCAATTAAATTCTCTAAATCCAAATCAGAAAACTGATTATTTTCCAGTAAATTAATGGTTTTTTCTAACCAGAGATAGTAGTCTTTTTCGTATAAGTTCTTTTCCATAATTATCCCCATTATTTTGATATTTCAGGAAACCAATCCTCATTTAACGCCTGTTCTATAGTGCAAATTGGAGCTAAACTGACCAAATTTTCAGCCATTTCCGATAGATCCAAAAATAATTTACGAGCATTTTGATAACAGGGCAAGAAAATTTCCGATAGATAGGACTTTAAACTGGGACTGTCTTCAATAATTTGTTGAATTCCTAGGCGAAAATTCCTAATTTCATTTTTCCATCCTCTTTGATTATATTCTAATTCTGATTGCCAGTAAGCTAGTTTCAGCAAATGTTCTAATAAGCGAGTTAAATAACTCTTTAAGCTTTGTCGTTGACTTTTGCCCATGTCGCTAATCTCCTCGATGAGATTATCTAAATCCAAATCAGAAAACTGGCGATTTTCTAGTAAAGATATGGTTTTCTCTATCCAGAGATAGTAATCCTGTTCGTATAAATCACTCTTCATTGCTTAATCCTCTCCGAGAAACTAAGGAAACCAATTTTCATCTAAAATTTGGTTGATTGATCCAATAGGTGTAGCACTTAAAAGTCTTTTATCGATGCCAGAACCTTCGACAAATAGATGGCAAGCATCCTCATAACATTTATCGAGAATCTCGGTGAGGTAAGATACTAAGTTTGTATTATAATTTCCATCCTTTTTGTTGCTAATAATTCTTTTTATTTGAATGCGAAAATTTAAAATCTCTCGTCGCCACTTGTTTTTATTGTAATCGCGCTTAGATTGCCAATAAGTTAATTTAAGTAAATGTTCCAAGAGTTTAGTTAGTAAACTCTCTAACTTCTGACGTTCTCTTCTGGACATATCTTTTATTTCTTCAATTAAATTTTCTAAATCCAACTCAGAAAACTGGCGATTTTCTAGTAAAGATATGGTTTTCTCTAACCAGAGATAGTAATCCTGTTCGTATAAAGTCTTATCCATAGCTGTGATTAGGTGATCAATAAAACTCACTTTAAATTATATAAAAAAATTAAGGTGGGCATTGCCCACCCAAGTTAACTTTAATTAGCGCAACTAGAACAACTATCATCAGACTCTCGAAAATTGTCCTTTTGTACGGTGCGGACATAATAAATCGCTTTACACCCCAATTCCCACGCCATGATTAGAGTATCAAAGATATCTTTAGCGGTGAGACAACGGTTAGGTTCTGCGGGAAAGTAAACCCCTTCATTGAGGTTGAATAATAACTCCATAGAAATCCCCGTATCGATCCATTCTTGCATAGCAGCGATCGCTTTTACCACCTGCTGCTGTTCGAGATTTTTATTCTCTGGATAAAACCAGAAAGCTTCTTCAATAAAAGGTGGTGCGATGGGAACAGTTCCCTTTGCCCATTTATCGTAGAAAAAGCGACTATAAACCGGCAAAACACTAGCGGTACATCCCTGTACCAAACTGGAGGAAGTATTAGGAGCAATGGCGGTAATATGGGAATTACGGATGCCAAATCGTTGAATATCTTCGGCTAATTGTTGCCATCTTTGCGGTTGCACCGCATTAGTTAAAAACCATTCCAATGGTTTAGCACCGATTAATTTACCTTGACTCCATTCGCTACCCAAGAAAGCTTGATAAGCGCCGCGTTCTTTGGCTAATTCCATCGAGGAATAGGTACACCAATAGCCAATTTCTTCAAATAAATTACTAATTTCTGACCGGTTATTGTAGGATAATTTCCGTTTAGCTAACCAGTCAGCCAATCCCATCGCCCCTACCCCAATAGTGCGATATTTATCGTTGTGGTTTTTAGCATTATCAAAGGGAGGGTTAGTGATATCGATAGTATTGTCGAGAATCCTGACAGCGATTTGACAATTAGACTCGATTTCTTCCTTGTCGATGTTGGCTAAATTAAGGCTAACTAAATTACAGCAATGGGCAGTTTTATCCGGGGTGACATTCGAGAAACTCTCCGTGCATAAATTTACACTGGGGATATAGCCATCGTGTTTATTAGGATTAGCGCGATTGATGGTATCTTTGAAGGCAATGTAGGGCATTCCTGTTTCTACTTGGGAACGCATGATACTTTTAAATAAGTCCCGGGCATTGATTTTTTTATAGAGGAGAACCTCTTTATCTAAATTAGCCTCTACTAAACGATAAGCCTCTTCAAATTCTTCCCCCCATAGTTCCGCTAATTCTATACCTAATTTTGTGCGAACTTCGTAGGGATCTACTAATGTCCACTCGGCTTTAGTTATCACCCGACGCATAAATTCATCGGTGATAACTAATTGGGGAAAAACATCATAAGCTTTGCGTCTTTGATCACCATTTTCTGTCTGCATTTCCAGAAATTCTGGCACATCTAAATGCCAGATGTCAACACCGATAGTTACTGCCCCGGCGCGTCTTCCCCCCTGATTTACTGCAATAGCTGTATCGTTGAGTAATTTAATCCAAGGAATAATCCCCCCAGAAGCATTAGCTTTCCCCATTACCCAGCTACCAGTGGAGCGAATTCTACTCACATTCACCCCGACACCGCCACCATTTTTGGAGATGCGGGCAGCATTAGTAATCTCGCTGAAAATGCTTTCTAAACTGTCATCAATGGAAAGTATAAAACAACTGGTTAGGGAACCTTTGGGTGTGCGTAAATTGGCTAAAATTGGGGTAGCAAGAGAGATTTTTCTTTGAGCAATTGCTTGATAAAATTTCTTAGCCCAGGGGAGTCTATTAGCCGGCTCTTCCACAGTGGCAAGCAGTAAGGAACAGGTTAATAATGCCTCTTGGGGTAACTCATTTTTGAGTAAATAACGGCTAGTGATTAACAATGCTCCAGCGTAATCATAATCGATATCCCAATCGGGATTAATCCAAGAACCGGCTTCTTTTAATTCTGCTTCGGAATAGATGAGAATCCTTTCGTCGTACAGACGATTTTTAACTTGAGTTTTGACGGTTTTCTCGTAATTTCCGTACTGATAACCTCGGACTACTAAGGTATCTTTCCACAGACTCCAAATATGCAATCTTCCGGCTACATAGCGCCAATCCGGTTCCTCGGGACTACACATTTCTAGGGCGCAATTGATTAAATTATCCTGTATTTCCCTAGTGGTAATCCCATCCCGCAGGCGTGTGGTTAAACCCGCTTCTAAGGCGATTGAATTGACTTTTTTACCTTCACAAGCCCACTCTACCACGTCGCGAATTTTGCCGATATTTAAGCTGGTGGTGGAACCATCGCGCCGAATCACTCTAATTCCATGGCTGCCCATATTAGCTAAAGGGGTAGAACGAAAGGGTATTACTTCGTTATTTTTGTGAATGGAGACGGCAGTAGTCAAGGGCTTCGATTGCATAATTGGGAAATTGCGGCGTTAAAAAACTTGACAAATTAATCTATTTGTACTAGAGCATTCTATCAGATTTTCTGGGAAAACACAACATCTAGCGTGTTAAATAATTTTATCACTCTATATGTGGTATAACCAGGATTATTTTGTTCCCTAAAAACCGTGTTTTGGATGACATTTTCTGGAAAAAATTCTCGATTCTCTCTCAAAGTGGTTCTTTTGTATGCTTGACAAAAAGCTTTTTCTTTGATATCAAAACAGACTGACTGCTGAGGAGGTTATGGTAAGATTTTATTTGTTCTTAACTTTTCGATAATTTAAGACAAGAGTGGATTAAAAGTCAAATTTCCTCTGAGAACCTCTGAGAGAGTAAAATTTCTCTTTTCGCTATTTAGTGGCTTACCGCTAGAATAATAGGACAAAACGCTATATATAGCGTCTAGCCAGTAGAGGACAAGGATGAAATATTTAGAAGAATGGCGTGGTAGCGGGGTGGATGCGGAGTTAATCGCTCTCAATGTCACCGGTTTAGCGGGGTTATCTCCCAGTGAATACCTACTCTACTCCCAAGAATTACCGCGACGCAATGATGGCAGAGTTAGGGATAGTATTCTCAAGCGTTATGAACATACCAGTCAAGGCGGTTGGTGGTGTTCAGGAATTGACCTACTAACGGGCAATTATGACTCTTGGGGCTGTTTTAAGCCCGATTTTCCCCGTTTAAGCTTCGATAATGCTAAACCGATTAAGTACGAACATCCTCCCCAAACCCCCACGGGAGTCTTTGCTTTGCGGGTTCCCCTGAAAATTTGGCAAAAAGTAGCCCAGCGTATCAGTATTAATATTTTAACTGAAGAAGTGGATAATAAGCAAGAGGATCTCGGTTTTTGGTCCTGGGTAATCAAACATCCAGAGATACCTATTTGTCTTACGGAAGGAGCGAAAAAAGCGGGGGCATTACTAACAGCAGGTTATGTGACAATTGCTTTACCCGGGATTCACAATGGTTATCGTACTCCCAAGGACGAACTAGGTAGGAGAATCGGTAAATCTCATCTAATTCCGCAGCTAGAAAAATTAGCTAATTCCGGACGAAAGATTTATCTAGTTTTCGACCAAGAAACTAAACCGAAAACCCAGCAAGCGGTTAATTTAGCTTTACAGAGAATGGGTTATCTATTCACCCAGGCTAACTGTGAGGTAAAGGTAGTTACTTGGGATGCTGCTGACGGTAAAGGAGTGGATGATTTACTAATCAATCGAGGAGAAGATTACTTTAAACAAGTCTATCAAAAAGCTACCTCTTGGGAGATTTGGAAGGCAGCAAGTTTAAATAGTTTAACTCTCCCACCTCATCTAGAGTTAAATAGCCGTTACTTGCCAGATATTTCTGTTCCTACATCAGCGCAGTTAATAGCGATTAAATCGGCTAAAGGTACGGGAAAAACTGAGTTTTTAGCCAAGATAGTTAAACAAGCTATTGCCAATCAACAAAAAGTTTTAGTTATTGGTCATCGGGTGAAACTGGTAGAGGAGTTGTGTCAACGCTTTGGTTTAAACTATATCAGCAAAATTAGAGATAATCCTGCGGCACAAATTTACGGTTATGGTTTATGTATTGACTCTCTCCATCCCCAATCACAAGCTAAATTTAAAGCAGAAGATTGCCAAGGAGCTATCATTATTATCGATGAGATCGAACAGGTTCTATGGCATGGGTTAAATGGGGATACTTGTAAAACTAATCGTGTGGCAATTTTAAAATCCCTAAAGTCCTTGCTGCAAACTGTGGTCAGCAGTGGGGGTAAAGTTCTAGTCGCTGATGCTGATTTAAGTGATATTTCCCTAGATTATTTAACTTCTTTAGCTGCAATTAAACTAGAAACTTTCTTGATTAGTAACGAGTGGAAACCTAGTTATCAAGAAGCTTGGCGAGTTTATAACTACTCCGATAATACTCCCCAACGGCTAGTTAATGATTTGGTCAAGCATATTAAAGACGGAGGAAAACCCTTTGTTTGTCTATCAGCACAAAAATTAACCAGCAAATGGGGAACAATTACCCTAGAATCTTATCTAAAAAAGCAATTTCCTCATAAGAAAGTTCTGCGGATAGACTCAGAGTCATTGCAAGATTCTAGTCACGCTGCCTATCAAGCGATTGGCAATTTAAATCAGTTGTTACTTAACTATGATATAGTTCTAGCTAGTCCCGCGATCGAAACGGGAATTAGTATTGATATTCAGCAACACTTTTCCTCGGTTTGGTGTTTAGCACAGGGGATTCAGAATCCCACTTCTATCGCTCAATTTTTAGGAAGAATTAGAGAGAATATTCCTCGTTATATTTGGTCAGCAGTGTACGGATTTAATCAGGTGGGCAATGGATCCACTTCTATCCCCAAACTTCTCACCTCTGGACACCGATTAACCGAGGTTAATATTCGCTTACTACACCAATCAGATTTAGAATCTCTGGAGGATTTAGATACAACTTTTCAAGCGGAATCTCTCCTCTGTTGGGCAAAAATGGCCGTAAGAGTCAATGCTTATATGCTTAATTATCGTCAGTCAATTCTAGGGATTTTACAAGCAGAAGGTCATAGAATTAAAGAACGAAATCAGGAAGAAGAACTAGACATAACTAATCAGTTAACGGAAGCAATTGAAGAAATTATGGAACATAATTATCGTTCTGAATGCGAGGCAATTGCCAGCGCAGCCGAGATAACGGAATCAGAGTGTCGTCTGCTAAAAAAACAGTTAGTTAAGTCAGTAAAAGAAAGGAGAATTATCAGGAAATATGACCTATACAAACGCTATGGAATCCCCGTCACACCACAATTAGTAATTAAAGATGATCAAGGATGGTATCAAGAACTACGCTTACATTACTTTTTGACAATTGGGCGACAATTTTTGTGTGATCGAGATGCTTTAATTGCGCGTAAACTGATAGAATCAGGTCACGGAAGTTTATTTATTCCCGATTTTAATAGTAGTCAATTAGGAGTGATTATCGGGACGTTAGAATTGTTGGGAATTCCCGTATTATTAGCTAATCCTGAAAGAGAATTAAATAATCATGATGCCGATTTACAAAAAATGGCGGAAATTGCCATTAAAAACCGTAACGAGATTAAAACTATCACCAAGATTAACCTCGCTAATACTTCCCGTCCTCTGACGATTATTCGTAATTTTTTAAACTTGTTAGGTTATGAATTAACCGACAAGGGCAGCCAGAGAATTGCTAAAAAATCTCTAAAAGTTTATCAGATTGTTGCACCTTATGACGGTAGAGAACAAGTGTTTCAACAATGGTTATTTAGAGACGAAAAATGTGCGGGAAGTTCCGAGTTTTGGTATGAATAAGGTTCTTATACCAATTCTCCAAAGTCTGACTACAGAAGTTTAATCCCCCTAAATCCCCCTTAAAAAGGGGAACTTAAAGGGGGATTTAAATTCAATGTGTAGTTTTCATTTAGAGAAATGGTATTAGGGACTTGTTATACAAATAATTAACCTTATATCTTGTGAAAAAATTAAGATCGATGTCGGCTGTATTAGCGAAGCTTGATGCAGATTAAATTGTTAATTTTGCCACAATACAAGGCGTTGCTGAATCAAGCTATGAATGCCAACCGTGCCATCCTATCTAAAAGTTAGTTTGCCAGAAGCTTCCTATCTCAAATCAGCAACACCAACTCCTGCAAACCGACACCGACACCCACCCCCAAACCACCGGACAAAACAGCGATCAAAACGAGATTGAATCCAGTTAATAGAGTTTAGATTTGATAGGGATTACCCAAGCGATCCACAAAAACATTGTAATCTAAGGGTAAACGCCCCGGATTAAGCCGAGGTTCCGCCGCGTAACCGATGGGAACGACAACAGCGATCGCCAGATCGGGATGATCGGCAGCACCGATCACAGCTTTTACCTTGTCCTCGATCCAACCGTTGAGAAAACAACTAGATAAACCGAGACTTTCGGCAGCCAAAACCAGATGAGTAGCGGCGATCATGGCATCTTTAATCGCGTATTCCCGGGTTTTTTCGCCCAAATCCTTTTGAAATCCTGGGATTGCCTGTTTAAAATATTTTACCGTGCCTTCGCTCCAGGCACCTGTACTGAGAGCCTGTTCATAGATAGGAGTTAGCTCTCCTCCTCCTGCGGCAGCATCGGCAGCGAAAACAAAAGTAACTGGTGCTTGGATAATTTGCTTTTGTCCCCAAGCGGCCTCGGCTAAAGCGGCCTTTTGTGCCTCATCTTGTACTAAAATAATTCGCCAATCTTGGATGTTGAAACTACTAGGTGCAGCAACGGTTAATTCTACCAGGGTTTTCAGCAGTTCTGGGGCGATCGGATCGGTGGTAAAATTTTTAATAGAACGACGTTGATTAATCGCCGTGGGAACATCGAGAGGCAAGGTCATAAAGTCAATGGATTGAGTTACATATTTCTAATTATTATAAGGTCAAGCTATCAGCCTCAGCCTTCGGTGTGGCAAAACAGAAATACTAAAACATCGGGGTTAAATTGTGGCAGTCATGAAAAGATGCGCTATGCTGTTAGACTTAAACAGGTCATAACCCAATGACCATCTAGCTATAATCATGTCACCGCCACAAAAATCATTTTATGCTTTCTGAGCCGGAACCGAGGGACACTCTCACCACTGCCACCGTCAATATGGGCGATCAAAGTGCCGATATTAAGCCAATTTTAGCCTTAAAAGAGTTGGTCGCCAGTTTATATCGTGAACAAAACAAAGTTCAAAATCTCTTAAGTTCCCTCGGTTTTGCCCTGCGGAGTTTCAATAATTTAAACCAATTCCTCGATCTTACCCCCCTGATGGCCGCACGAGTGGCAGATGCAGAAGGAGGGGCGTTGATTTTGAGCAAAAATAACGGTCAAGTGGCGCTTGATCAACTCCATTGCCAAGATAATCAAATTAATGGGGAACTACGCCGACAATTAGAGGCAATTATCCGACAATTAAACCAAGAAGCGGCACTTGAGAATAAAAATAGTCGATCGCTTCTCGATAGTCTCGATCATCAGATCCGGCAAACTCTCGGACAGGGTACGCAGATTTATAGTACACCTGTTTTGATAAAAAATAGTGAGCGGGGACGTTTATACGTTTTCAGTCGCGATCCCGATTATGGTTGGACACCCACCCGTCGTAAACTGTTGCAGCTAGTGGCCGATCAAACGGCGGTAGCTATAGCTAATAATGAATTAACGATCGAATTACGGGCCAAGGAACGTCAGGATCGAGAGTTAGAAATCGCTTCCGAAATCCAAAATCGTCTTTTACCCCGGCAATGTCCGAAAATTCAGGGGGTAGAATTGGCAGCCCACTGCAAAACAGCTAATCGCGTTGGTGGCGATTATTATGATTTTATCCCCTGCAACTACGATCAATTTAAACCAGCAACGGAGGCGGAAAGGGAAGCTAGTACCGCTCCTTGGAGTATAGTCATCGGTGATGTTATGGGTAAAGGTGTCCCGGCAGGATTATTGATGACCATGACCCGGGGAATGTTGCGAGCAGAAGTGTTAAATCGTCACTCCCCAGCCCAGATTTTGCGTCATCTTAATCGGGTTATGTATGCCGATCTCGATAATTCTCATCGTTTCGTGACATTATTTTATTCCGAGTATGATCCCCTGACGCAGCGTCTTGGCTACAGTAATGCTGCCCATTATCCCACCCTCTGGTGGCGGGCCAAAACGGGAGAGTTAGAGTCTCTCGACACGGAAGGGACATTAGTTGGTTTAGAGGCCGATTCTATCTATGATGATGCCCAAGTGCAATTAGAAGCGGGAGATACACTGATTTATTATACCGATGGCTTTACCGATGCAGTCAACTCGAAAGGGGAAAGATTTGATCAGAAAAATTGGCTATCGGCAGTTAAAGAAGCCTGTCAACAGTACAACGATCCTGAACAGATTCTCGAATATTTATTTGGAAAAGTGGCCGCTTTTACTGGGTTGGAAAATGACGGTAGCGACGATATGACTTTAGTAGTTATGCGAGTGAAATCGGAAGAATAAATCATCGGTTTCTAGCTCATAAATTGGCCTAATTCTCCTCTTGCCAAGGAGCAAATAAAGGCAATAAAGCTAATCCAGGTAAAGCAGCAATTACCGTGATTAAAAAGAACCACTGCCAACCGATTGCCTCGGCTAAAACTCCGGCGGGGGCTACTAAAATATCGCGACTAAAAGCCATTAAACTTGATAAGAGGGCGTACTGAGTAGCGGTAAAACGAGCATTACAAAGACTCATTAAAAAAGCCACAAAAGCGGCAGTACCTAGACCGCTGCAGAAGTTTTCAATATTAATAGCTAAGACCATAAAAGGATAATTTTGCCCTAAATTTGCTAAAATAAAATAGGCTAAATTACTAATAGCTTGCAAGCCGCCAAAAATCCAGAGCGATCGATTAATTCCCCAACGACTTAACAGGGAACCACCTAATAAAACTCCCACCATAGTTGCTATCATGCCCATGCCCCCTTGAATCGCTCCGATATCGGTTTGACTGAAACCAGTTTTTAAGAGAAAAGGAGTCACCATATTATTAACTAAAGCATCCCCTAAACGATAGAGAACAATAAAGGCGAGAATACCGATTCCTTGACCGAATCGATAGCGTTGAAAAAACTCTTGGAAAGGCAACCAAACCGCCTCTAAAAGAGTTTGGGGAGTATCATCTCTAGGGGGAGTAGCTGGGGCGAAAAAAGACCAAATAATCGTTAAAGCCATCAATCCAGCTAGGAAAAGATAGACAAGGGGCCAGGGAAAGTGATCGGCTAAAATTAAAGCGATCGAACCAGTTAAAATTAAAGCCAAACGATAACCTAAAACCCCGATCGCCACCCCCGCACCCATCTCCCATTTTTCTAAAATATCTGTGCGATAGGCATCGTAGGCAATATCTTGAGTGGCACTAAAAAAAGCGATCAGTAGAGCATTAATTGCCAATAATTCCAAAGATTGTTTTGGTTGTTGAAAAGCCATGGCTGCAATCGCTAAAGTTAAACAAATTTGAGCGATTAAAATCCAACCGCGACGACGACCGAGAAAAGGGGGAACATAGCGATCGAGTAAGGGAGACCAAAGAAATTTGAGAGAGTAGGGGAGAGCGACTAAACTAAATAAACCGATCGATTTCAGATCAACTCCTTCGGTGGTCATCCAAGCTTGCAGGGTTCGACTGGTGAGCAATAAGGGCAATCCAGAAGCGAAACCTAAGAATAACAAAGCCGCCATTTTTTGACTGCGGAACACTTGCAAATAAGCGGAAATTTCCTTGATCATAGAGGGGGTAGGAGGATAGATTAGATTAAAGAATATAGTTAATTGACCCAAAAAGAAAGAAATTAGTTCTGACCGGCATCGTCCCATCTTAACCATGGCCCAGCGATCAAAAAAAATTCCCGAAAAATAGCGGTCTTTCCCCCAGCCGTGGCTATAGGCAGTAGAATAGATGAGATTTTGATTCAGTAGTCTTGAAAAATTGCGGTCTTCTCCCTAAGATAGATGCTTGATTCCCCCAACTAGCTCCCATCCCTATTTACCCTTCCTAGATAAGGACTGCCATCCCCACCTTCCCCGCCGACTCCTGTGATTAAAGTGGACTCCTGTTTTATCTCATACCTATTGTCTCATCCCTCCGACGCGGAAGCGATCGGTGACACTGCCGCCATTACCGTCGAGGTGCGTTTGGCCCAAGGCCAAGATCTCAAAAGTTTGGCGGAGATTCTCACCGATAGTTTTTTCCCCACGGCCAATTATTGGTCTTTTCTGCGTCCTATCTTTAAATTAGGCATTTACGAGGACTTACGGGGACGATTGCGCGCCGATACCCCCTACTACCACTGTCTGGTAGTCAGTCAAACCAGCGTCACCGCCACGGGTTCTCAGGAAGTTATTGTCGCTACGGCGGAAATCGGCTTAAAATCCAGTTCTTTTTTAGCTGTTCCCATCCCTTATATCTCTAATTTAGCCGTTAGTCCCGATCGCCGGCGTGCCGGTCTGGCCCGGAGATTGCTGCTCAAGTGTGAACAGATCGCTAGAGAATGGGGTTTTGAGGAACTTTCCCTCCATGTTCTCGATAATAATCTAGCAGCCCAGTCACTCTACTTAAGTAGCGGTTTTCGTCTGCAAAAAACCGACGGTTGGTTGGTCAATTGGTTATTTAATCGACCACAAAAGTTATTTCTGCACAAAAAAATCAGCCAATGAGGAGTCAGGATTCAGGAGTCAGGAGTCAGGAGTCAGGAGTCAGGATTCAGGAGTCAGGAGTCAGGAGTCAGGATTCAGGAGTCAGGAGTCAGGAGTCAGGAGTCAGGAGATTATTTTTATTTATTCTCCCCATTTCCCCACACCCCACACC
>NZ_JADEVX010000290.1:0-3668 GCF_015207925.1 Microcystis sp. LEGE 00066
CCCCACACCCCACACCCCACTGATAACTGATATGTTTATCATCGAAAGTTTAAAAATGGCCGTCGCCACCCTAGGGGCCAATAAAGTGCGTAGCGGCCTGACCATGTTAGGAATTATCATCGGTAACGCTTCGGTGGTGGCCATGATCGGTATTGGCCAAGGGGCGCAAACCTTAGCCAATGACCAGTTTGCTAACTTGGGACCCAATACCATTTTTGTGGTGCCGGGGTCGCGACAAGCACGCAATACCACCGTTGATTTACCGAAAACCCTGGTTTTAGCCGATGCTCAGGCGATCGCCGAACAGGTTCCCACCGTCGCCGAAGTCGCCCCAGAAATAAACGCTCGTTTCTTGATTTCCTATCGTAATCGCAACATGACGGCTCTAGTGACGGGAAGCACCCCAGAATACGCTTCTGTCCGCAATTTTACCCTAGAAAAAGGTCGTTTTATCAATAATATCGATCTAGCCCGCAACAAACGGGTAACGGTGATCGGCACGGAAGTGGCAGCGCAACTTTTTCCCACCCAAAATCCCCTCGGTCAACAGCTGCGGATCAAAAATCTCAGTTTTGAGGTGATCGGGATTTTAGAGGCGAAAGGCTCCTTTTTTGGCAATAATCAGGATGAAATGCTGATTATTCCCCTTAGCACCATGAACTCGCAACTGGTGGGCAAAACCGGACCCTACGGTGTCGAGTTGAGTTGGATTAGTCTCACCGCGCGATCGGGGGAGGAAATCCGGGCTGCTAAGTTCCAAATCCAGAATCTCCTGCGTTTACGCCATAAAATCGTCGCTGAGGATGATTTTCGCGTCGAAACTGCTAAACAGATGATCGAAATCTTCGGCACGATTACCCAGGGTCTAACCCTACTTTTGGCTCTAATCGCCGGTATTTCCCTAATTGTCGGTGGTATCGGGGTGATGAATATTATGCTCGTTTCGGTTTCGGAAAGAACTGGGGAAATCGGACTAAGAAAAGCGATCGGAGCCAGAGAACAGGATATTCTCTTACAATTCCTGATTGAATCAACTCTCGTTTCCATCGCTGGCGGTGCGCTTGGTATTCTCGTCGGTGCGGGAGCGATCGTTCTTGTCTCCAGTTTCTCTCCCCTGGCTGCCACTGTTTCCGCCACCGCCGTCATCCTGTCTTTGAGCGTTTCCACGGGTATTGGTCTCTTTTTTGGCGTTTTTCCCGCCTATCGTGCCTCTAAATTGGAGCCGATTGTCGCCCTCAGAAGTGTATAAGCTGCCCGCGCATTAGTAAAGGGATTGGGGGAGATTCAGCTAATCTCAGGATAGGCGGTTAAAATGCGCCTTAGCTTAATTTTTTAACGTTTCCTTAAATCTGTAAATAGACCATTTAATTGATTATTATTTATTCTTAATTCTCCTGACTCCTGACTACTGGCTACTGACTCCTAACCCTAACAACAATTTTTGATTTTTACAAGAGGTCTAATATGTGGGACGGATTTTATAATCCCGATAACGACGATAATCATTGAGGATGCGATCGTGATCAAAGCATAAAGCTTGGGGGAATTCCCAGAGATAAAAAATCCCGACTTTTTTGGCATCATCGGCAGCGATCGGTTTTCCTTTTGCCGTGGCGATAAAAACGATACTAATGGTGTGTTGACGTGGATCGCGGTTAGGATCGGAATAGACGTGAAATTGCTCGATTAACTGCACCTGCAAGCTGATTTCCTCGTAAGCTTCCCGAATTGCCGCCGTTTCCACTGATTCACCGTAGTCCACGAATCCCCCCGGAATTGCCCAACCAAAGGGCGGATTTTTTCTCTCAATTAGTACGATCGGACGGTGGGGCGAGTCGATCAGTTCGATGATAATATCAACAGTAGGGGCAGGATTGCGATAGGTTGTCATTTTTTTCAGTTGTCAGTGAACAGTTAAGTAAGTAGTTATAATTAAATTGAAGATAGATTTTGCCTCTGATCCCCCCTGCCCCCCTTGATAAGGGGGGATCAGACAACTTTTAACACCTACCTACTTATCAGTAATCGGTCAATAATTTCATTTAAGACTCATAACCTTAAAATCGAATCTTTTCTAACCAGTCACTGATCAGGGATCACTAATAAGGAGGAGAATAAAAGTTGTTAGAAAATGCCAAGAAAATTACGGTTATAGGTGGGGGAATTTGGGGACAAACTCTCGCTAATTTGGCTAGACGTAATCACTTAACTGTTAGGGTTTGGTCTCGTCATACTGGGGAAGATTTAGGGGCTATTATAGCAGATACTGATGTAATTATTTCAGCAGTTTCGATTAAAGGAGTTGTTCCCACGATCGAACAATTACAGCAATTACAATTAAATTCTCGCATAATTATCGTCACCGCCACTAAAGGATTAGAGCCAATCACCACTCGTACTCCTTTTCATCTCTGGAATCAAGCTTTTCCCGCTAATCCCCTTGTGGTTCTTTCCGGTCCCAATTTAGCTAAAGAAATTAATCAAGGTTTACCCGCTGCGACGGTGGTAGCAAGTTATCAGCAGAAAGCAGCAATATTGTTACAAAAATTATTATCTGGCGAATCTTTTCGGGTTTATCTGAATAGCGATCCCTTGGGGACTGAGTTAGGTGGCACTCTTAAAAATGTCATGGCGATCGCTTCTGGTGTTTGTGATGGTTTACAGTTAGGTACTAATGCCAAATCTGCTCTATTAACTCGCGCTTTACCGGAAATAATTCGGGTGGGAACTTGTCTAGGAGGTTGTCAAGAAACTTTCTTCGGTTTATCGGGTTTAGGGGATTTATTAGCTACCTGTAATAGTCCTTTATCTCGCAATTATCAAGTGGGTTATCAATTAGCTTTAGGTTTATCTTTGCCAGAAGTTTTGGCGAAATTAGAGGGAACTGCCGAAGGAATAAATACCACAGAAGTTTTGATGAGAATTGCCCAAGAAAAAAATTTATATGTACCGATTACCTGTCAAGTTGATCGTCTTTTGCGCGGGGAAATTTCTCCCCAAGTTGCCGTTTATGAATTAATGCGTCGGGATCTAAAAGCAGAATTTGATTAAGAGACAAGAGATTTTTCATTAAACAGTAATCCGTGAAGGGTTAGGGAGTAGGGAAATGATGCCAAATCTAGTTATAATTCACATTTACCAGAAACGCTATATTCATTTCAATCATTCCGAAATAACTAAATAAACTTCTAATCCTTTTTGACCTTCTTTGTCAAATTTTAAGCCTATTTCAGAATCTTTTATCTCTCTTATTGGAATTCTTCGGCGAGGGGTATTTTTGCCATTTTTATTAATTTGAATACTTTCAATAATAGCATTTTGACATATTTTTTTATTTTCACTGACTAAAAAAACTTTTTTACCAACTTCTAGTCTTTTATTGGGTTCCTGTGGCTCATCTGATATTTTGATAGCGCAAGCTTGTTGCTGTTGATACCAATTGACAACTTTACCGATCTTTTGAAGCTTTCCTATCTTTTTCCAGCAATTCTCATTTTGAAAAAAATTCAGATAAAATTCTCTTATTTAAATAGAGAACTTGTGTAGAAGCATTATTTTTTGACAGATAATTATCATCCAACGCTGGAGATAGACAGGTTTTAAGAACTTTGTCCATGAAAAATCGATTTCAACTCATAAATCTGGATGAAATTCTAACAAAATTTTTA
>NZ_JADEVX010000054.1:0-25298 GCF_015207925.1 Microcystis sp. LEGE 00066
GGTGTGGGGTGTGGGGTTTTACCAGTTTTGAGGTGGCCAATTACATAATTTTCAGGGAAAAAGTCCAGGGATTTTCCCCCCAATCACTCCAAAGGTCGGCACTTTTTGAGGAAAAAAAAGTCTAAAAACCTTGTTGGATCAGGTTTTTAGATTTATTCAGCAAACCCTAAATAAAGAGGTTTGGGTTTTAGACTTGGCGTTCAACCAGGATGCTTGTCCTACTGGTCAGGATTTTGCCCCTGCCCGCTCCCTGGTGTTGCTTGACATAAATTACGCAATAGTGTTATAATAAGAAACTGGCTTAAGCCAAAGACAGCAGGTGCGAAACAGCTTAAATACCCTGCCGAGGTCAAAGCGAGAAAACAGCAGCCAAAAAGACTAAAGAGAGATATTTTCTGTCTTGGTCGTGCCTGAACTGATTCTCTCCACTCAACCCCGGCGCTACAAGGGGTTATTTTTGTGCCTGTGGAACCGGTCCCCCGCATACAGGAGGTGAACAAGGGATGGGGAGAAGCAGAGAAAGCAAGGGAGTAATTCTAGAAGAATTAAAAACCTCCCTGAGCGAAGCTCAATTAACGATGGTCATCGACTATCAAGGTTTAACCGTCGCCGAAATCAGCAATCTACGCCGCAAATTGCGCCCCACGGGAACGATTTGTAAAGTCACCAAAAATACTTTGATGGGCTTGGCGATCGCTGAAGATAGTGGCTGGGAACCGATGAAAAGCCTTTTATCGGGAACATCCGCCTTTCTGCTCGTAAAAGAGGACATCGGTGGAGCTTTCAAGGCCTATCAAGAGTTCAAAAAAGAAAGCAAAAAAACCGAATTGCGCGGCGGTGTCCTCAAAGAAGGGACAAAAGGTCAACTGTTAACAGAAGATCAGATCAAAGCGATCGCTGATTTACCGTCGAAAGAACAGTTAATCGCTCAGGCCGCCGGAGCAATCAACGCCATTGCCACCAAACTGGCCCGCAGCATCAACGAAGTTCCCGCATCTTTGGCCCGTGCCGTCGATGCCGTAGCCCGTCAAGAAGAAAAAGAAGCGGCTTAATACCGCGCCAATCAATCACTTAAAACAATTAGGAGTCTAACCCATGTCTGCTGTAGCTGAAATCTTAGAAAAACTCAAAACTCTTACCCTCTTAGAAGCTGCGGAATTAGTCAAAGGTATCGAAGAAACCTTCGGAGTTAGTGCCGCCGCTCCAACTGGTGGCATAATTATGGCTGCCCCCGGGGCTGCTCCTGCGGCTGCTGCTGAAGCTGTGGAAGAACAAACCGAATTTAACGTCGTTCTCGAAGAAGTTCCCGCCGACAAGAAAATTGCTATCCTTAAGGTAGTGCGCGAATTGACCGGTTTAGGACTCAAAGAAGCGAAAGACCTAGTAGAAGCCGCTCCCAAAGCGGTTAAAGAAGGCACTAACAAAGATGATGCCGCCGCCATCAAGAAAAAACTGGAAGATGCCGGGGCAAAAGTTAGCGTTAAATAGATGGCCACTGATTCTGGGGATGTAGATTACATCCCCAGACAAGCCGAAAAGCTCATTTCCTGATACTATAGGATTGTTATAGCAGTCTTGTAGGATGTCCAACCATGGAAAGCGTCGCTTACATTTTAGTTTTAACTATGGCTTTGTCGGTAATTTTCTTCGCCATTGCCTTCCGGGAACCTCCCCGGATTCAAAAGTAAATTTCTTAACTCCGTTTAGGTTAATAATTTTCTTCCCTGAGCCGCCCGCTTGTCAAAAGCAGGTTAGCGGCTCTGGTTTTCGTATTTAAAGGCTTAAATTAAAGGTTCCCCTCACCGAGCGCCTCCTATGCAATGCCCTAATTGTCAGCATACCGATAGTCGCGTTTTAGAGTCCCGTTCCTCCGAAAACGGTCAGAGCATTCGTCGTCGTCGTGAATGCTTACAGTGTAAATATCGCTTCACTACCTACGAGCGCATCGAATTCGTGCCAATCACGGTGATTAAAAAAGATGGTAAACGGGAATCTTTTGATCGCTGCAAACTGCTCCGGGGGATCGTCCGCGCTTGCGAAAAAACCGGCATTCCCCACTCAAGATTAGAGGCGATCGTCAATGATATCGAATCCCGTCTGCAGCAAGACTCAAAACGGGAGGTAACAAGTCAGGAGATCGGTCAATTAGTCCTAGAATATCTCCGGCAAGAATCGGAGGTGGCCTATGTGCGCTTTGCTTCGGTTTACGGCAATTTTCAGGGAATTAGAGACTTTATCGCCGCTTTAGCGCTGCTGCAATCCTCCGAAATCGAACGCGCCTATCCTTCTTGGTCTCCAGTGGAGGAAGCCAGCGTGATCACCTCGTCTTAAATAGTTCCCGATTCAGTTATAATGAGGATCCCTTGTGCTATTTAAAGCCCAAGCTCTGGTTAGATTCTTAAAAGTCATTCTTGAGGCAGATTGCCTCCAAGAAAGCCGGATGCGGCAGTTCATCCCCTAGGCCCCGCCTAGTAACTAAATTAGGAGGCATCTCCTTGATTTAGAAACTGTACATCACATAGGAGGAAAAACCTACGGAAATTCCGAGGCCCAAACAACGTACATGACCACCCAAAAAACTGCAAACAAAAACATAGGCTTTACCCATGAAGATTTTGCCGCCCTTCTAGACAAATACGATTATCATTTCAGTCCGGGAGATGTTGTCGCCGGGACTGTTTTCAGCATGGAACCCCGGGGAGCCCTCATCGATATCGGTGCTAAAACCGCCGCTTTTATCCCCGTGCAGGAGATGTCGATCAACCGCGTCGATAATCCCGAAGAAGTTTTACAACCCAACGAAACCAGGGAATTTTTCATTCTTACCGACGAGAATGAAGATGGACAGCTAACCCTGTCGATCCGTCGCATCGAATATATGCGCGCTTGGGAACGGGTGCGTCAATTGCAAAAAGAAGATGCTACCGTGCGATCGAATGTTTTCGCCACTAACCGTGGTGGAGCATTAGTCAGAATTGAAGGTCTCCGTGGCTTTATCCCCGGTTCTCACATTAGCACCAGAGAGGCGAAAGAGGATTTAGTCGGTCAGGAATTGCCCTTAAAGTTTTTAGAAGTGGATGAGGATCGCAACCGTCTGGTTTTAAGTCATCGTCGCGCTTTAGTGGAACGCAAGATGAACGGTTTAGCCGTGGGACAGGTGGTAATCGGTTCCGTGCGCGGAATTAAGCCCTACGGTGCTTTCATCGATATTGGTGGAGTCAGTGGTTTACTGCATATTTCCGAAATCTCTCACGATCACATTGACACCCCCCACACGGTTTTCAATGTCAATGATGAGTTAAAAGTGATGATTATCGATCTCGATGCCGAAAGAGGTCGCATTTCCCTCTCAACTAAACAATTAGAACCAGAACCGGGAGATATGCTCAAAAATCGCCCGTTAGTGTTTGAAAAAGCGGAAGAAATGGCGATTAAATACCGAGAAAAACGTCTAGCGGAAGCGGAAGGCCGGACCGTCTCGGAAGTAGTGGAAGAAATCGAAGTTCCCCCCGCCTTGGAGGAGGAAGATTTAGTTCTCGTCGCTACCGAAGAGTAGGTCAGTTATCAGTTATCAGTGATCAGTTATCAGATTTGAGTTTTAAGTGGACAGTGTTTATTCTCCAAAACCAGCACGGCTGGCAAATCCTGTGATTCCAGTCATCTCCTCACTACTATTGGCATCAAGGAAACGATCCAAGTGATCAAAAGTGGTTCCGTAGGTAATAGTTTTAGCGTCGTATCCTTTCAGACTGACGGTATGTGGCTCGAAAGCTTGGTGGAGATAGGGTAAACCGATGAGATGACTGTAGGTAGTGGCTCCGATGGCTAAATCCCTACCTATTTCTTTAGTGGCCGACTCTAAACGAAAAGCGGCGTTGACTGTATCCCCGATCGCCGTATAATCTGGATGTTCACCGCTGCCAGTATTGCCGACCATGGCATAACCAGTATTCACTGCCGCACCGATGCGTAATTTAAAGGGTAAGGGATATTGTGCGCTTAAGGCGCGAGTCATGTTATGTAGTTGTATAATTGCTTGGAAAATTTGCAGGATATCGTCTTGATTGACTTCCTGTTGGCCGTGAAACCAGATGGCCATGATCGCATCACCAATATATTTATCTACCCAACTGCCAGAACTGCGGACAATACCCCCGGCATGGCGAAACCAACTGCCAATCAGAGAAGAAAGCACTTTTTCGTCTAATTGCCTAGTTAAAGCCGTAAAATTCCGCATATCCACCACCATCACCGATGTTAAGCGCCGTTCATGGACGGAGGAGGTAGGGGTGTCCCATTCTAAATTGCGCGGTTGCTTGCCTACATTGGTGGGAGTAGCACGATAGAACTGCACCTCGGTTTTGCCAAAGGTGATCTGATCTGTGTTATGGATAGTCACGGGAATAGATACCCTTCTGCCATTGACAAAAGTTCCATTGAGACTACCGAGATCGATCAGATAAAAATCTCCTGTTTCCGTGGATTGTAAAATAGCGTGATTGCGAGAGATACAGTGATCCTTAATCACGATATCGTTATCTTTGCCCCGTCCGATTGTCCAGTAAGATCTCCCCACGAGAGGGAAAAAACGCTGTCCCTTATCGGTATGGAGTAGTAAATAGGGATTTTCTCTTGGCAGTATATCCACAGGTACATTAGCGGCAATAGATAGACAGTCGCAACTACATATAGCATACAGCAAGATTCCGCACATTTTCATCTATCTAAATAAATAAATAGATGGAAACGGGAATTAGCTAGGAAAACCCTTAAGCCAGAGAAGCGGTAATCCAAAATAAACCATCGACTAAAATTGTACTCAATACGGCTCCGCTAAATGCCCACCAATGACATACCCTTTTTTGCAAAGGATAGATACCGATCGCTAAGAGCAGGTTGAGCAGCACGATCGCCCAACTGATGCCCCAGGGGGTCTCAATTTGGGCCAAGGCGTTATGAAATATCGGCGATACTAGGTTGGGGTCTAGTTCCACGGTCATTAATTGTCGCCAGTAGGGAATTAGTCCCGTTAGATAGAAATATACATCGGTGATGGCAGTCCCTAACAAAGAACCCAGATAGAAAAGATTGCCCACTTTGCAGCGACCTTTGTATAGTCCCCAGAGAACAAAGGGCAGCCCGATCGCTTCCATGGGAATATGGATCAACGGTTCCCAACGCCACCAACCCCAGTAGAGAGAACCTGCTAACCAACTCCAACTAAAGCCCAAAAGTAAATCCCCCCAAAGACTGATTTTTTCTTGTTTGAGCAGCCAAACCCCTAACCCCACCCAAAAAAAGGTTAAACCTAGGCTAACTTCGGGATAGTAGCGCACTAGGGGCGCTTGCATGAACACGGGTACCGAGACCAGAAATGCTGCCGTCCAAAAGACGGATTGACATTTTTCCCAGTTGGGGACTAGGGGTTTCAGGCGATCGGGATTGTTGGGAACTAGGGTAGAGTTGAGCAAAGGATTTCAGAATTGTTACAAAACTTTACTTATATTAAGATACATCATTCTCTCTACACTATATCCCCTCTAGAAGATTTTGATAAAGTGAACTACTCTCAAGGTCGTTGAGAGCTTCCTATTTCACGGGGGATTGCCTCAAGACGGACTTTACACCCAGCTTTTGGTTTTACATCCCCTCTATGGGCAGTATCGCGCTTTTCCTAACGACAATACCCTTCGACGTAGCTCAGAGCAAGCTTCGGCTGGCTCTTTTGGTTTTTGTGTGTTAATTTTTGTTATGAATTAAAGCAAGCAAACAGCTTAATTGGTAAATTCATAACTTATTCTTTTAATAAGCTTTATTTTGGTATTCATTCCCTCAATTAATCCGTCGGTTGTATGATTTTCAAAGTAATTACAAATACCTGGCAAATGCTTCTGGATCATGCTGGCACTACTTTGATATAATATCCCGCCTATTCTTATCCATTTTTCCAATTTTCTCTCAGCACCTCTGAACGTTCTACAACTTTGATAAATTTGTCTAATTTCTTCTTTCATTTCCCAGGCTATTCCTAAGCAGGGATGTTCTTTCAGGATAACTTCTAGTTGTTGTTTTTGCTCGTCCTTTAAGTCCTCTTTATTCTTCCATAATAAATGAGGTAATCCTTTTTCATGCACCCCCATTAACTTTCTCAATTTATTAAGCTCGTCATTAATGATATCCATTACATGAAAACGGTCATAGATGATTTTAGCATTGGGAAATAATTCCTTGATCACTGCTGTAAATCCTGACCACATATCGACGCTCACTTCTTTCACCTTCTCCCGAACTGCGTCTGGCTGTGCCTTTAAGGCTTCCATTAATTCTTCTTGCTTATGTCCTTTAATCACATCTAGTAAAATTTTTTTGTCCAGATCTACGACCGTTGTTATGAAATCTTTATGTCCTTTTAAGTTACTAAATTCATCCAAGCTTATTCGTTCTGGTGCTTCCCACTCTTCCTTTTCTAGTTCTTTAGCACAGTGATTAAATATTAACTCAACTTCTGACCATCCTAACCCTTCTTCTCGACTTATTTCTTCGATGCTACAATTTTTTACTCTCTCATAAATCATCGATTCATAGCAAATTGTCTGAGGCTGTCTTAATCTCATAAAACTCAGTCTTTCGCTGATATACTTTTGGCACTTTTGACAATGAAACTGGCGGCGTGGTACTTCTAAATATACCGGATTGCCTAATATTGACAAATCTCTGACTAGACTATACTGTGTCTGATTGATTCTGTCCAAGGTTTGATGGCAATTCGGGCATTCAATTGCTTCATTTAAAATAGCAAGCTTTAGGAAAATTGTTTGAGTAATTTTTTGATAATTGACCACTGTTACATTTGGTAAATCGAGGAGTTGATCAAAATTTATCCACATAACTCACCTCCTTTTCTGTGTTACTATCATACCATGCTCACACAGAACCTAGAAGGGCCAATGCGTCTTAGTCTATAATTGTGATAGAACAGATAGTAATCCCCTAAACCCTTGACAATAAGCAGCTGAACAATGGGATTAAGCTCCTTGCCCGTTCACGAATCATTTAGAATTGCTGTAGCTACTCAATTAAAGTAGTATTTGCCTGAAAGAGGGCAAAAAATCTAGAAAATCTAAATAACTAAACCCAAAATCTAGGACAGAAATATGGAAACTCTGACGTTTAGTCAACCAATGCAGTTAACTGCATTACCCACCCAAGATGAACTTCCCTGCGATGATGGAGTACCCATGGAAACTCAAAGGCATAAATGGCAGATGGATCTGTTAATAGACAGTATATCCCCTTGGCTAGACCGACGAGAAGATGGTTATGCCAGTGGCAATATGTTTGTCTATTTCAGTACAGCACAACTGAAAAATCAAGACTTCAAAGGACCTGATTTTTTTGCCGTCTTAGGCGTGCCAAAAGGGGAGCGAAAAAGTTGGGTTACTTGGGAGGAGGGAAAAGCTCCCGATGTAGTGATTGAACTCCTCTCAGAAAGTACCACCCAAATAGACAAAACCGAGAAAAAACAGATTTATCAAGATAAGTTACGAGTGCCTGAATATTTCTGGTACGATCCTTTTAATCCTGAAGATTTTGCCGAATTTGTCTTAGTTGATGGACTATATGAACCGCGGCAACCCAACGAGAAAGGATGGCTAATCAGTGGTCGTTTGGGATTAGCTTTAGTTCGTTGGCAGGGAGAATATAGAGGGGTAACAACCGTCTGGATTCGCTGGGCGACTTTAGATGGAATCTTGTTGCCAACCCCGCGAGAGTTGGCTGAGAAAGCACAACAGAAAGCTGAGGCAGCACAACAGAAAGCTGAAGAAGCACAACAGAAAGCTGAAGAAGCACAACAGAAAGCTGAGGCAGCCGAAGAAAAAGCCGAACGATTGGCGGCTAAACTCAGGGAATTGGGGATTAATCCTGAAAGTCTCTGAATTCCTCTGGGTGGATTTTGGTAGTCCCACTAGCCTAGGGTTGACAATTTGGTCAGGCTGGGTTAGGATGCTACGAGTTAAAAGTAAATTCGTCTATGACTGACTTCCAACTAACCACTCCTGTGGCCTTCCTGATTTTCAATCGACCAGACACGACGGCGAGGGTGTTTGAAGCCATTCGTCAGGCGAAACCACCTAAGTTATTAGTGGTTGCCGATGGTCCGCGTCCAGATAGAGCCGATGATATTGAGAAGTGTAAGGCGGCCCGTGCTATTATCGAGGGTGTGGATTGGGATTGTGAGGTGTTGACTAACTATTCTGATGTTAATTTAGGTTGTAAAAGTCGGGTATCAAGTGGTTTAGATTGGGTTTTTGAGATAGTTGAAGAGGTGATTATTCTTGAAGATGACTGCTTGCCTCATTCTACTTTTTTTCGATTTTGTGAAGAATTACTAAAACTCTATAGAAACGACTCAAGAATTATGCAAATATGTGGCTCTAATTTTCTGAAGGGTAAGAGAAAAATTGGTGATAGTTATTACTTCTCAAAATACGGTCCAATATGGGGCTGGGCCGCTTGGCAGAGGGCGTGGAAATATTATGACGTTAACATCAACTTGTGGAAGGAAGTTAAAGACCAGCAGATCTATTACAATTTTTGTGAAAATCTAGAAGAGAGCTTGACTAGAATCGACTTATATGATAAAGTTTCAATCGGTGAGATAGATACATGGGATTATCAGTGGGCGTTTGCAAAGTTTATTAACTCCGGTCTTTCTATAACCCCCAATGTAAATTTAATTTCGAATATAGGTTGCGGTAAAGAAGGCACTCATGTAACTGATCAGCAGAATCCACTTGCTAATCTGCCAACTTCAGCAATAGAGTTTCCCCTGAAGCATCCTTTAGGAGTCTATGGGGATCGCAAAGCAGACGAGATTTACTTCGCACACACTCTTAAAAGATCAATCTTGAAATCTAATGTCCGTAAGTTTGTAAGTTTACTTAAGTCCCTAAGCGTAAAACTTGTATAATACCTTTGTATTTAATTAACTTTAAAAAATTGAATGGATTTATGAAAGTCACAATAATTACCACAATCAATCATAATGTAGGAGATGACTTTATTAGAGAAGGAATAATTTATCTTCTCAAACAAAGGTTTCCGGGAGAGAACCTCTCTATTCAAAATGTACATAAACACTCCCCCATCACATCTAGATATGGTTTTGAGTGGTTTCGGAATTTACGCTTTTCCCAACCTGTTGATCGACTGCTACCATTAAAATTGACAAAAGACAGACTTCTAGAAGCTGATTTACTGGTGCAAAGTGGAGCACCTGTTTACTGGTCTCATAAAGGTGGACCTAATTGCGCTAATAGTGATTGGTTTGATCCGCTCATTTGCCGTCGTTATAAACTTATCCAAGAACGAGTTCCATTTATTAATCTAGCAGCAGGTTCTTGCCAAACATATCACAGTGATGGTACTGAATTTCTTTGTTCCCAGAAAGATGTAGATTACGTTAAAAAATTACACGAAATAACACAAATTACTACAGTTCGTGATAGTTTGGCAGGAAAAATATTGAATAGTCTTGGACTCAATGCTCCTATTATTCCCTGTTCGGCAATTTTTGCTAGAGACAATTTAGGTATTGAGCCTGAAGAGCCTAGTTTTGTGGCATTAAACTACATGAAAGGGTCATCTCATTACAGATTTAATCAAGATATTGATATTCATAAATGGGAGATAAATTTTCTAGAATTCTATAATCAAATCAAGAATCAAGAACAGTGTATTTTTGTTTGCCATAACATGGCTGAGGCTATAGAGGCTCGTAAAATCGATCCTGATGCAAATATTTTTCTGTCTAACAATCATATTGACTATATAAAATTTTATGCTCGAGCGAAATTTGGTATTATGAATCGAGTTCATGGAGCTTTTATTCTGGCAAGTTTTGGTCGTCCATCTTTTACTGTGGGAACAGATTCTAGAGTTCGTATGACCGAAGAAATTGGTTTGCGTAATGCTTTTGTTAATGATGTCAATGTGACTCGTTTAATTTCTGAGTATCAATATCTCAAGAATGGGGCAGATAGTTTTGAGGAACGATTCTCACAGATTAAAACAAAAGCTTATCAAGATTATCAATCAGCTTTAATTAAATTAGAAAACTTGCTTTAAGCATACTATGGAAAGTAATCTAGACATACAAGAATATCCAGACAGCTTCTTCCTCTTACAAAAACAGATACAACAGAGTGTGGAAGAGCATACTTTGGTTATTAACTCTCTAGCTAATTACTTAGCAGAGATTCAACAACTAGCCACTCTTGTAGTCAAAACTCTAAAAACAGGAAACAAAATTTTGTTAATGGGCAATGGGGGTAGTGCTGCTGATGCACAACATATAGCAGCGGAGATAGTAGGACGATTCACTAGAGAACGTCGTGGACTTCCAGCGATTGCCTTAACAACAGATACCTCAATTTTAACTTCGATTGGAAATGATTATGGTTATGACAATATATTTAGTCGCCAAGTTGAGGCATTAGCTAGTGCTGAGGATCTAGTTATTGGTATCTCTACATCTGGCAATAGCAAAAATGTACTACAAGCGTTGACGGCCGCTGCATCCCTCGGTTGTCAGACAGCCGCTCTATTAGGTAAAGGTGGCGGAGAAATTAAAAATGTTGTAAACTTATCCTTGATAGTTCCTTCTAATAATACAGCCCGAATTCAAGAGGCACATATTCTAATCGGACATATATTATGTCAAGTAGTTGATTCTACCTTTACATCTTAGGGATTAATATAATAAATCTAGTACTATGAATACCAGCAACGTGATGGAAATTTGTAAGCAGAAAATTAAGCAGTATCGAGCGATAAAAATGCTCAAAAGTTTTATATTTGGAACTCACCCACTTCATAAATATTTGCAAAATAGTTATACAAAAAAACTAGATCTTAACTTACTTGATCTCGGATGTGGTAATCATTCTCCGACAAGGTATAAATCATTATATCCTAATATAATTTATACAGGATTAGATATAGTCGAGTACAATCTTGATGATAATGACAGGAAAATAGCCGATGAATTATTGATATTAAATTGTCATCCCAAAGATTTTCTATCCCAAGTACAAGATGCGTTAAAAGATAATTATTATGATTTTATTATCATGAGTCATGTGATTGAACACCTTGAAGATCCTCGAGAAATTTTAGTTGCTTTAGCTAGTAAAATTAAAGCTGGTGGAATATTTTATCTGGCATTTCCCGCCGAAGATACAATCTATTTTCCCAGTGCAGAAGGAACTTTAAATTTTTATGATGATAATACTCATAAATGGATACCTTCACTCAGAGAAATATTAAATATTCTAGTTAAAAATGGTTGTAAACCTATATACCTAAAAGATAGGTATCAACCCTTAGCTTATGCCTTTGTTGGATTTTTTTCAATTATAAAGGAGTATATAAAAAGTAAATTTTTTCAAAAGCCAATGAAAGTCAATAGCTATATTTGGAGTCTGTATGGCTTTGAATCAATTATTATAGTTCAAAAACTGACCTGACTAATTAGGCTTTTATATGACACTCAATTATTCTGATTTACCTCTACATTCTAAGCTCGCTAATTTTGCTCGAGACTTAATTGATTTATTAGTATCACTAACCTATTCAATCTCAGGTTCAAAAATTGCTAGAGTTGCTCAAAAAAAACAGCTTTTAATAATTAAGCCAGATGCTATTGGTGATTTCATCATATTTACAGGAATTTTACCGTCAATACGTGAACTTTATCCCAATCAAGAATGGGAAATAACACTTTTAGGCTCTCAAGAATACAAAAGTCTTGCTGAATTTATACGTCTAGGCGTTATTAGCTTTGAGCCAGTTTTTGATTCATTCATTTCTATAAATAGACTGATATTTGGTAGAAACCTAATCTATCGCTTTAAGTTTCAAAAATTTCTACAGAACTTCTCTTATGATACAGTATTATATCCAGTGTATTCGCGAACATCTGATGGAGATCAGTTGGTTTTCATTACTAATGCCAATGAAAAGATTGGAATAGATGGAAATTGTATTAGTATAACTGAGCAAAGAAAACAAAAAAATAATAGCAATTATACAAGGTTAATCCCAGTAAAGTCTGGCTGGATTTCAGAAATAGAAAGAAATGTTAGTTTTCTCAAAGGTTTGGACATAAATAAGTCAGTTGATGGCATACCCAGATGGAAAATCCCAGAAACCATCGTTGATGAATCTATAAAATTAGCTACTTCTCACGGAATTGAGCCACCTTTTGCTGTAGTCTGTCCAGGAGCATCGGCCAGGTACAGAATATGGCCTGCTCAGAAAATTGCATCTGTAATCGATTATATATGGGATAAATATAGGATGCCTGCACTGATCTGCGGAACTCAAGCTGATAAAATAATTTCAGCCAAAATACAGGAAAACCTCAAAAGAGCAAAAGTAGCCTGTCTCTGTGGTTCTACCAATTTAGCTCAACTCAGTGCCTTGATCTCTAGTGCCAAACTTTGTGTTACTATGGATAGCAGCCCGGCTCATCTGGCTGTTGCAGTTAATACACCTACAGTCTGTGTAATTGGAGGAGGACATTATAAGCGGTTCTTTCCTTATGGCGATCCCAAGCTATTTAGAGCTGCTACAGAAGAACTAGATTGTTTTTACTGTGATTGGAAATGTAAATTTGATACCCCATTGTGTGTTAAAGATATTTCTGTTTCAACAGTAGTAAGAGAGATTGGTGAATTGATGAATGTACTTGATAATTCAATGAAAGGAGAATAATTAAATGAAACTTAACATTGGTTGTGGATATGAAACGAGAGTTAGAAGAAATAGCATCTCCTTCAATTCAGAAAAAAAATTGGCACTAACTTTATAACCTATGCTAAAAAAATGATGAAAGACTTATGAATACAGGTAATTTGCTAGTTTAATTTACAATTGAAATTAGTTTTGGAAAAACAAAAATGATAAAAAACTTTTTGACTAAGCGACTGGACTATATTGCTCAATTATTATTGAGATCGAAATATTTGATAATTTCAAAGTCTATAGAACAGCTAGGGTTAAGCCTACATTATAAACAACTGTATCAGCAGGGTTCTAATCCATTAGCATTTAGCGAGGTTGGGTTTAGAGTACATTCTCAGAATGAGGAAGATGGTATTCTCCTTTATATATTTTCACTTATTGGAACAACAAATAAGAAGTGCGTTGAAATTTGTGCGGGTGATGGAATTGAATGTAATACAGCAAATCTAATTATTAACCATAGATGGATTGGTTTACTATGTGATGGTCGGCAAGAAAATGTAGAAAATGCTAAAAGATTATACTCCAAACACCCAGATACAAAGTATTGGCCGCCTTCAATTACTTGTCAATGGATTACAGCTAAAAATGTCAATCAAATTATTGCTGAAGATGGTTTCAATGGGGAAATAGACCTTCTCTCTTTAGATATTGATGGGATTGATTATTGGCTATGGAAAGAAATTTCTTGCATTTCTCCGAGAGTGGTAGTTCTTGAATTTAATCATCTCTGGGGACCTGATGTTTCTGTCACTGTTCCCTATGCAGATGATTTCAAGGCAGAGTTTACCCAATATGGTTCTGATTATGCCGGTGCTTCTCTACTAGCCTTTGTTAAGTTAGGTAAAGAAAAAGGCTATCGCCTGGTGGGAACGAATGCTATCGCTACAAATGCCTTCTTTATCCGAGAAGATATTGTATGTAGTTGGCTGCCTGAAATAGACCCTGCTACTTGCTTTGGACATCCGCGTGCTCAGTTTGGGATGAAACATCGTTTGCCTGGGGTGAAAGATAAAAAATGGATTGAAGTATAGTTGTAAATCTGAGCTTATTCAATCACATATCGCTCATTTAACAAGAGTAAAAAATGCTTATATTTCTTAATCAATCTACAACCCAGCAGTTAATCAGAGAAAAATTTCTCAATATCAAAATTGCCGTAATTGGTGATTTAATGCTAGATCGATATATCTGGGGTAGCGTTTCTCGTATATCTCCCGAAGCACCCGTTCCAGTGGTTAGGGTTAATAAAAAAACAGTATCACTTGGAGGAGCGGGTAACGTCGCTTGTAACTTAGCTGCTCTTGGCTGTCAAGTTCATCTACTTGGTATAGTTGGCGCTGATATTGAAGCAGAAATTCTAACTCGTGAAATGCTAAATCTAAATATAATTACAGATGGGATAGTCACCGATCCAAACCGTCCAACTACAGTTAAAACAAGAATCATTAGTCACTCCCAGCAAATGCTCCGCCTAGATGATGAGAATACAGGAGCAATTGACTCAGATATGGAGCAGAATTTACTAGAACGTAGCATCAACAAACTTGATGATGTAAATCTTGTCATCCTATCAGATTATGGCAAGGGAGTTTTAACTGACCACTTCTTGAACGCTTTCTTGCCAATAGCTAGACAGAAAGGCGTGAGAGTATTAGTTGATCCCAAACGCACTGACTATACAGCTTATACAGGTGCGGCTGCCATCACACCAAATCGTCCTGAATCTGAGTTGGCAATCAAGCGCTCTTTAATCAGCGATGAAGATTTTGAATTTGCCGCCCAAGAATTTCAACAAAAGTATGCGCTGGAAGCTGTATTAATTACTCGTAGTGAGCGCGGCATGACTTTATTTTGGAATGGTAAAAGCTATCACTTTCCCACTCAAGCACGAGAAGTATTCGATGTATCTGGTGCAGGGGACAGCGTAATAGCCATATTAGGAGCCGGTTTATCCGCCGGATTATCTTGGACTGAAGCAGTAGAATTAGCTAATCTAGGCGCTGGCATTGCCGTTCAGAAAGTGGGAACTGCTCCTGTACACGCTGAAGAATTGCTGCAAGTTATTGAGCAGGAAGGAATTAGTGCCTCAAACGGTAAAATTCTGCAACTGTCAGATTTAATGCGCCAAATAGCTGCTTGGCGAGTTCAAGGAAAGAAAATTATTTTCACCAACGGCTGCTTTGATATACTACATATAGGTCATGTAGTATATCTAGAAAAAGCTAGAGCTATGGGGGATGTATTAATTGTTGGACTGAATACGGATCAATCTGTGAAAAGATTAAAAGGAGCAGAACGTCCCCTGGTTTCCGAAGCCGATCGAGCCAGAGTTCTGGCAGCACTTAGCTCAGTTAGTGCTGTTGTTTTATTCGATCAAGATACTCCGATAAAGTTAATTGAAGCTATTAAGCCTGATATTTTAGTTAAAGGTGCTGACTATCAGGAAGAAGAAGTGGTTGGTGCTGATTTTGTACGCTCATATCAAGGGCAAGTAGCACTGATACCTTTAGTGAAAGATAGATCGACTACTCAAATCATCAATAAATTCCCAAAAATTACCCCCAACTGGCATTAAAACCATGAATAAAGCCTTATTTTTGGATCGAGATGGAGTTATCATTGATTACATTCCCTATCTCAGTCAGCCAGAACAAGTAAAGATTCCCCAATGTGCCGGTTCAACCTTGAAGCAATGGCAAGATGCAGGTTACTTACTGATTTTATATACCAACCAATCTGGTGTCGGGCGGGGCTATTTTAGTCTTGAAGACGTAGAAGCTGTCCATAGGCGAGTTTTTCATGAATATCAAAAATTTGGTGTATTTTTCCACGATCTTTTACTTTGTCCTCACCATCCTTCAGAAAACTGCCAATGTCGGAAGCCTTCACCTTACTTGTTACTAGAAGCATCGAGAAAATATGATATTGATATTGCCCAATCTTTTTTTATTGGTGATGCACCAAGTGATTTAGAATGTGCCATAAAAGCAGGTTGTCAACCTGTTTTGCTATTAACTGGCAGGGGGAAATCTACAGTAAAACAAATCAACAAATATTCAACAAAAATTGCAGTTTTTAATCAACTGTATGAAACTCTTGAGTTGATTAAAAACCATAAAACTTTAGAATGTTCCAGGTAAGGAGATTTTAGCCATGCTCAAAAAAATAGTCAAGAAACTCTCCAGAAGTTTAGGAATTGATCTAAAAAGATACAATGTACAAACATCTGAAGCGGCGAAAATGCAGCGCTTGTTAGCCTATCACAATATTGACTTAGTATTCGATGTTGGTGCTAATATTGGGCAATATGCCAAATTACTGCGAGAGTTAGGCTATTCGGGGAGGATAGTTTCCTTCGAACCGCTGTCAAGTGCTTACTCTCAATTAAAAGCTGTCAGTGAAAAAGACCCGCTCTGGGAAATTGCTCCCCAAACTGCCATTGGCAACCAAGAAGGTGAAATTATCATCAATATTGCTGGTAACAGCCAAAGTAGTTCAGCTTTGCCAATGCTGGATGCTCACGTACAATCTGCCCCCCAATCAGCTTACTCTGGTTCAGAAACAGTAAAATTGAGCAGGCTAGATACCCTGGCCAAGGACTATATCAAAAGCGAAACTAAATCCATTTTTCTCAAAATAGATGTGCAAGGATTGGAAAAACAAGTGCTAGAAGGGGCAACAGCAATTTTGCCTTTGGTTAAAGGTATTAAGCTTGAATTATCTTTAGTCCCTCTCTACGAAGGTCAAGTCCTGTTTAAAGAAATGATTCATATCGTAGAAAAATTAGGTTACGAACTGTACGGTATTGAACCAGGTTTTACTGCCGAAAAAACTGGGAGGATGTTGCAGATGGATGGTATTTTCTTTAAACCAGATTAAAAATTTCATCTGGTAAAACATGAGCAAAGCTATTTGTTGATATCCTTTCTCAAATAGTGCTACACTGTGTACACAATGCGTACACAACGAGAGAGACTATGGATAAGCATGACATTGAGAAAATTGGGGTGCGAGAATTTCGGAGCGAACTCCCTAAATACCTATACGGTGAGACTCCCGTTGAGGTACTACGTCACGGTCATACTGTTGGGTTCTATTTCCCCGTTAAACAGGGGAGTAAAAGCGCCGATATCGCTGCCTTACAAGCGGTGGCCGCTCAATTTGAGTACCTGTTAAGTCAAAAAGGAATTTCCGAGGACGATATTGTTCGTGAGTTTCGTCAGATGTGTGAAGCGGACAGAGCGAATCAGAGAAAGGATTTAGGCGGGTGAGACTCAAATTCCTCGTTCTCGACGCTAATATCATCATAAGAAATAGACATCTCCAAAAATCTATGCTCCAGTCCTAGCAATGGTATTCCTGCTTGGTAATGCGATTTCTTATCCTTTTAGCTAAACAGCAACATTGCTCCCATGAAATTAGCCCCCATCCCAACAAAACAGTACATCGAGCAACGAGATGAAGAATATTGGCTCGAAGGAACTCGTATCTCCCTTGATTCAGTTGTCTATTCTTTCTTAAACGGAGAATCGCCCGAAAGCATTGCCCAAAATTTCCCAATCCTTTCCCTCGAACAGGTTTATGGTGCGATCGCTTTCTATCTGGCCAATCGAGAGCTTGTCGATGCCTATCTGAAAAAGGGTGAAGCCGAGTTTCAGCGACTACAACAGTCTTGTAGAGAAAAGAGTCCTTTGCTGTACCAAAAATTGAAGGCGGCTCAAGCCAACAAGTAGAAAGCAGCATGACAAAAATTCGCTTTCAAGCTGATGCCGATCTCAGACAGGCAATTGTGACTGGCGCAATCCGCAGACAACCAAATCTGGATTTTCAGTCAGCCAATGAAGCAGGGCTTGAAGGAATAAAATATCCAGAAGTTTTAACCATTGCAGCACGGGATGGTAGGGTGCTGGTCACGCACGATCGCAAAACCATGCCGACTGAGTTTGGTCAATTCATCTTGTCGCAAACGAGTTCTGGTGTTCTAATTCTTTCTCAGAATCTTCCAATCGGCGAAGCGATCGATGCAATTATCTTAGTGTGGGAAGCATCTACGGCTGAGGAATGGATCAATCAGATTATGACTTTTCCATTTTAAGTGGCTACGCTATCTGGCCAAACCCTTGTAGGTGGAAGACTTGGCACAGGGAATTAATTGGGTATTAGAAGATACAGAAAGGTATAACCAATTGTGCATTCGGGCAAGGCAAAAAGTGGAGCAAGAATTTACTCTTGAGATTCAAGCATCTAAGTATTTAAAGCTGTATAATGAAACATTGTAATATAAGCAACCTCGAAAAATTGCCTCTCTTTTCAATAACAGAAGCCTAAAAGCGCCTATAGCGTTTCCTGTTCGCAAGAGGTATATTATCGATGTTAAAAAGCTTAATTAGCAAAGGTTTAACTGTGCCACACAGGTGTGAGAAACGCTATATATCACGACACTACCCCTAGTGGTCTCCTGACTTTTCACACATCCTCTAAGAAAAACATGGGACAATTAAAATTATTTCTATTCGGGCAAGCTTCTTAACTAGAAAGACTTTTAGTCTTGAGATAATATTAGGTCGAGGTCTAATGACTCTCAAGATAAAACAGTCAGCATATTAGAGCAAATCTCTCAAAGCGACTCTAGAGTTAAAATTATCATTAACGCTAGGAATTTTGGCTTTGTTCGTTCTAGCTATTACGGACTTTTACAAGGAACTGGGGATGCGTTTATTTTAGTCTTCGCCGACTTTCAATATCCCCCCGAACTAATCGTCAATTTTTTGGAGAAATGGGAGGAAGGCTATCAAGTTTTTAAAGGAATTAAAGACAAAAGTACAAATGTGAAGACAAAAGGAGGAATTTATCCAGAAATGAGAGAGTTAGGTTTAAGTCCAGGAACTCAACTATTTTTGAAGGATGTCAATATTACAAAAGAGCAGGGATTTGGACAGTTTAACTTAGCGGGTAAGTGGAAAAAAACCTATGGGGGTTTTCAAACAAAAGAACCTTAATATATTCTGACAAATTTTGGGGATTTAGAGACGGCAATAATTGCCGATCAAAAAAGATTTGATATTGAGGAGATGTTCCGAGATTTTAAGTCGGGAGGCTATCGCTTAGAAGGTTCTCAATTAGCACCGCAATACCTATCAAAGCTGATAATTGTTATAGCTATCGCCTCTACAAGTGCCACACTACAAGGTAAAAAAATTAAGGATATGGGAATCCAAAAATATGTCACAAGACCTGAAAAAAGATATAAAGGTCAACGCAGACACAGCAGTTTTTATGTGAGTCAACATCTCTATCATTGGCTCCAACTACATCAAATGTTCCCCAAAAAATATAGAAGAGCTAATGCAAATTAGCCGCTATCGGTTGAAGGATTACATCAAAGGACAAAGAGCGATATCGCTTGCCCTATCTACCTTCTAGCTCGCTTGTCCCCATGTCAGGAGTTTTATGAGATTAAGACACCATCATACAATCCGCTATGAATCGATGATTTATGAGAGAGTAAAAAATTGTAGTATCGAAGAAATAAGTCGAGAAGAAGGGTTAGGATGGGAAGAAGTTCAGTTAATATTTAATCACTGTGCTAAAGAACTAGAAAAGGAAGAGTGGGAAGCACCAGAACGAATAAGCTTAGATGAATTTAGTCACTTAAAAGGACATAAAGATTTCATAACAACGGTCGTAGATCTGGAAAAGAAAATTTGACTAGATGTGATTAAAGGACATAAGCAAGATGAATTGGGAATCCTTAAAAGCACAGCCAGAAACAGTTCGGGAGAAGGTGAAAGAAGTGAGCGTCGATATGTGGTCAGGATTTACAGCAGTGATCAAGGAATTATTTCCCAATGCTAAAATCATCTATGACCGTTTTCATGTAATGGATATCATTAATGACGAGCTTAATAAATTGAGAAAGTTAATGGGGGTGCATGAAAAAGGATTACCTCATTTATTATGGAAGAATAAAGAGGACTTAAAGGACGAGCAAAAACAACAACTAGAAGTTATCCTGAAAGAACATCCCTGCTTAGGAATAGCCTGGGAAATGAAAGAAGAAATTAGACAAATTTATCAAAGTTGTAGAACGTTCAGAGGTGCTGAGAGAAAATTGGAAAAATGGATAAGAATAGGCGGGATATTATATCAAAGTATTGCCAGCATGATCCAGAAGCATTTGCCTGGTATTTGTAATTACTTTGAAAATCAGACAACCGACGGATTAATTGAGGGAATGAATACCAAAATAAAGCTTATTAAAAGAATAAGTTATGAATTTACCAATTAAGCTGTTTGCTTGCTTTAATTCATAACAAAAATTAATACAGGAAAACCAGGAGAGCCCGCAATTTAAATTACGAACAGCTTACTGCTGAACTCCCAATACTCACCACCAGAGGAGCCGATCCTTTAACAAATACAAAGAGACGATACCCCCTCAAAACCAGTTGATAGGATTATGGTAGTGACCGAAATCAACTTTTAAGAATCTATAATGGGCTTTATTGTCCATTATTATCTAATATAACGGCTTTAAAGCCTGTTATATGTACTTTTTCTCGGTATTATCATGGCCTATCCTCTCTACGTCGCTTTTATTTGGCATCAACACCAACCCCTCTACAAATCCTGTCAAACTAACACCGATGCTTCGGGACAATATCGCTTACCCTGGGTGCGACTGCATGGAGTGAAAGATTATCTCGATTTAATCTTAATTCTAGAACGTTTTCCCAAATTACACCAAACCGTCAACCTTGTTCCCTCTTTAATCCTGCAATTAGAGGATTACGTCAACGGACTAGCTATAGACCCCTATCTTGCCCTCACCGTCACCCCAGAAGCGCAGTTAACCCTGGCACAAAAACACTTTATCCTCGAACACTTTTTCGATGCTAACCATCGTACCCTGATCGATCCGCACCCCCGTTACGCCCAATTATACGCACAGCGTCAAGAAAACGGTCATAGTTGGTGTATTAGTCATTGGAATCTGCAAGATTATAGCGATCTCTTGGCTTGGCATAACCTAGCTTGGATCGATCCTATCTTTCACAGTGACCCAGAAATCGCTACTTGGTTAGAACAGGGAAAAAACTTCACTTTAAGCGATCGCCAGCGAATTATCTCTAAACAGCGTCAAATTCTGCGTCGTATCTTGCCGCAACATCGGTTAATGCAGGAAACTGGACAACTAGAAATCATTACCAGTCCCTACACCCATCCGATTTTACCCCTGCTGGCTAACTCGGAAGCCGGCCGGGTAGCGGTGCCGAATATGACCCTTCCTCGCCAATATTTCCACTATCCTGAAGATATTTACCGTCATCTCCGGAAAGCTTGGCAAATCTATATCGATCGCTTTGATAAACAACCTCGCGGACTTTGGCCCTCGGAACAATCCGTTAGTCCTGCGATTCTCCCCGCTGTCGCTAAACAGGGTTTTCAGTGGTTATGTTCCGATGAGGGGGTGTTAGGTTGGTCTTTGGGACATTACTTTCATCGCGACGAAAAGGGCAATATTAGTGAACCGGAATTGCTTTATCGTCCCTACCTTCTGGAAACTAGCAACGGCAATTTATCTATGGTTTTCCGCGATCATCGTCTCTCGGATTTGATCGGATTTAGCTATAGTGGCATGAAAGCGCAAGAGGCCGCTACAGACTTAGTTAAACACCTAGAAGCGATCGCCGATCAACTGAAAACCAACGCAGAAACCACGACGCTAGAAAAACCCTGGTTAGTTACCATTGCGCTAGATGGCGAAAACTGTTGGGAAAACTATCATCAAGACGGTTTACCCTTCCTAGAGAATCTTTATCAACTTTTAAGCGACCACCAAGCGATCGAATTAGTCACTGTCTCGGAATATCTCGATCGCTTTCCGGCTAATGCTAAAATCCCTGTCAATCAACTTCATAGCGGCTCTTGGATCGATGCCAATTTTACCACTTGGATCGGCGATCCCGCTAAAAATAAAGCTTGGGAATATCTAATTTTAGCCCGTCAAACCCTCGCTAATCACCCGGAAGCGACGGAAGATAATAACCCCGATGCGTGGGAAGCATTGTATGCAGCGGAAGGTTCCGATTGGTTTTGGTGGTTTGGTTATGGCCATTCCTCCAATCATGACGCAATTTTTGACCAACTTTTCCGCGAACACCTAATCGCTCTTTATCAAGCTTTAAATGAGCCAATTCCCTCCTATTTGCTCGAACCGGTGGAAGAACACGGGGATAAACAAAGTAATCGTCCGCTGGCTTTCATTCACCCCATTATCGACGGTTTTGGGGACGAACAGGATTGGGATAAAGCTGGACGGATCGAAATTGGCGGCGCCAGTGGTACAATGCACCGGACTTCCTTAGTACAAAGGCTCTTTTTCGGTTGGGATCACCTCAATTTTTATCTGCGTTTCGATTGGAAACCGGGGGCGGAATTAGGCAAAGATATCCCGCCTGAAGTGCATTTATACTGGTATTATGACGAAGTGCATCGTCTGCAAAGTCCAATTCCCCTAACAGATATTCCCCCTCGATCGCCCCTCGATTACGGTTATCATCATCATCTAGGGGTTAATTTAATCACGGAATTTACTTGGTTAGAAGTCGCTCAAGAATATTTTACTTGGCAACGAGTTCCTAGTAATGCCAAAGCTTCTTTTAATCAATGTTTGGAAATTGCTGTCCCCTGGGAAGGATTACACATTGAACCCGATGCTCGTCTCCATTTAATCGCAGTTTTAGCCAATCAAGGTCAATACTATGATTTCCTCCCCGTTGAAGAATTAATCTTCCTGCAAAGACCTTAAATCAATAATCAGTGATCAGTTATCAAACGTCAGCAAACCCTAGTTAAGTACCTAAGCAAAATTAAAATAAGGCTTTTGACCTGTTAAAATCCGATGTTAGTGCAAGAATATAGGATTGAGACCTTCAAAAACCTTGCATTATCCTTCTTACAGTATATAAACTGGTACAAAAAAAGAGGGCAACAAAGCCTGAAACGACCGGCTACTGACTCCTACCCCCACGAAAAACTTTTTCAGCAAACCCTAATTACACATATCTAACCACCTCTTGCCTCTTGCATAAGTTCATCTCCTGATATGTAGCCTATACTCAAGGGATTTAGTATAAACTTTCAGCACATATCGACTGTGCGGGAAAGCTCGGAGGAAGAGGAGAAAACTAATGATCTTCGTTACTCTTCATGCTAAATCAACAAATGCCAAGACAATACACTTCTAAACAAAAAATTCCCAAAGTTTCGGTTTTTTGGTTTGTGCGATGGACGTGGGTTGTTGAGATTTTCAATAGAATAGAACTCTGACTCTCTTGGGTTTGGTGGGTACAATGTATTCTAATATATAGTCCTCCCGGTGAGAGGGTGGAACGAACCACAAAGACACAAAGGACACAAAGATTAACCGATCTTATATAACTGTAGTTTAGACTAAAAAATTTGCCTAAAAATAATCCAGCCTTATGAAAATAGCTGAAATCAAAAATCTTGAAGCAAAAAGTAGAGTTAGGATGCTTTTGTTGCCTATTTTTTAGGGGTTGAATGTCGTTTTTTCACAGTAGGATAGGTCTTTCTTTTACTGCGAGTCTTCCCTTTTTCCCAGCCGGGAGACTTTCCTCTAGTTTTAGGTGGTTGAGCGGGCGAACCAATCTCTATCAAAAGGGAAAACAGAGACTGTGCTACCCTTTCAGGAGTTAATAGGGTTTGCGGTTTTTGCCAAGGAAGACGATAATCTGCTACCAAATCTTTGGCTAACCATAATTGCCAAGTCATCAACGGCATTAAATCACTCCATCTCTCACATTGAACAGGTGTACTTAAAGAAGGTAAAGTCCAATGTAATCTTTGCGAGTGCAAAGCGATACCAATGGTCAACTCCAAAACGACGTGCATATTGTGACCAAACTTTTTCTAAGGATAAAAATGCCTCTCCTACCCAAATTAACCATAAGGGGCGATGTGCCTCTCCCGTTTTTTTAGGATTCAACCTTTCCACTTTAATTAGACTTAATTTCTGCTGAGAAGCTGTTTTAAAATGTAACTGTTACCATTGACTCACTCGGATTAATCCGAGTTTCGGGTCATTGATTTCCACTGTTGCGTCGGTTGGCCACCATGTGGATTCGTCATTGATTTTAAATTGTCTGCCATGTTTTTTCGGTCTTCCCTTACCCCCATAAGCTTCTGGTTCGCCATATAGACAACAATTAGAGCGGATTCTCATCAGTTTACTTGCTTGGATATCTGCTGTTTGATTTACCCATGAACTATTGCCGTATTCACAATCTAATACTACCAAAACTTTTTGTTGAATTGTTTTGCAGACTTCTTGGAGTTGCCATTTGGCTTTAGCTATCGGTGTTTCAAAGGATGTGATTCTTTCATGTCTTAAGGGTAATGCCCAACTTCTTTCCCCTTCGGGTAGCCAGACAATGGTGCTATAGCCTTGTCCTAATACTGTTCCATTTTTTGATGCCGCGCTATGTTGATAGCCTCTATCTTTCATCGTTTTAGCATCCTTCAATTCCCATGCTGTATGATCTATTGCTAACAAAACATACTCCAGTTCTGGTATTTCCTGAACATACCTTTTCATTAACTGGTTTCGGTTGGGACGACAATCTTCAATAGATTCGTATGTACTATGCCATTTCCTTCTGAAGAAAGGGGACAGTGAGAAGTCTCCCAAGCAATAGGCATTTCTGGTGGTCATGATGCTATCCATTAAGTCAAAGGTGGCATCTTTGGCATTACCTAACAGTTGGTAGGTATCTTGGCGAAATCTGGTATATCTGTTATATTTGGTCATAGAGAGCGGATAAATTCTTTAACATCTTTTATTTTCTCTCTATTTTGCTTGATTCTTCCTCTTTTTTCTTTTTAGGTTTCTCATTTAGTCTAAACTACAGATATAAGTTAAACTTATCACACAGAACCTAGAAGAGCCGAACTCTTGCCAGATAACTCATTGTTCGCTTAATTTTTTAAGGGAAGGGTTTTAAAATTGCTGTTACCTTTATCCTGTATGCTTTTTAGCGAATAAGGTAAGCATAACATTGTCGAGAGTGCGATCGCTATTATCACCATAAGTACAGGAGCAGCAAGTGCGAATAAGCTCATTGCCTTGGCCTACCTCATTGGCGTATTTTTTGTGATTCCCCTGATTCTGGTGGGGATTTCGATTGTTCTATAAGGGACTCGCACAGAAATAGAATACTAGCTATACAGTCGCTTTCTTTAAGTTCTTCAAGGATTCGCCAGATGATTGGGTACATTATTAGAGCCTAAGTCCTTTACCGAAAATTTCGGTTGAATGACCCGCAGCAATTCTCACTTTATACCATTTTTCTAAATTCCTGACAGACATAGAGCTTCTAAAATCCAAGACCATCCCGTCAAATACCCGATCGTGTCATTGGATAGAGAATTTAAAAGATGGTAAAGTTTACTTCTTAAGTTATCAA
>NZ_JADEVX010000291.1:0-3656 GCF_015207925.1 Microcystis sp. LEGE 00066
GGTGTAGGGTGTAGGGTGTGGGGTGTAGGGTGTGGGGAGAATAAATAAAAATAATCTCCCGTTTCCCGTTTCCCGTCTCCTAACGACCGACGAGCGACTCCTCAATTTAAAAGAAAACATCAATTTCCGAGCGCCCGGTAATTTTCAGCCAGTTTTGGGCTTCAATGTAGTTATTGGGGGCTAATCGGATGGCTTGTTTCCAGTATTCTGCCGCTTTGTCGTAGAGTGCTTCCGCTTCGGCCTGTTGTCCGTCTTCTCTGGCTTTTTCCCCTTGAAAATGGTAAATAACAGCGATATTATTCAAGGCGGAGGGCATTCTGGGATTAAGTCGGATAGCTTCTTCGTAGTATTCTAAGGCCTTTTCATGCTCGCCGTTACTAGCGTGGATAATGCCGATATTGTAGAGGATATAACTGCGATCATTAGGATCCTCTTCTAATGTTAAAGCTTCATAGTAATTATCGAGGGCTTCGGCGTATTCACCGTCAGCTTGGGCAGACATCCCATCGCGATAATAAACAAAGGCTTCCTTGGCTTTTTTATCGGCGGGGAGCATCTTTAAAATGATATCCGCCATGACGGTAAAGGATTTATCAATAAAATTATCGTTACGTTGAGTGCGCGGCATAGTTAGGACGAGTAGGCGATCAAAATGACTATTTCCTTTATAGCACTCGCGAGAAACCCCAGGGCTGTTTTTCCAATTTTTCTGGCCACAGGTTCCATTGAAGGGATATTGGCTGCCCCAACGGCGAACATTGGTTTTCCAGTCAAAAAATTCCCCTTGGCAAGGGGTAATTATGGCCCTTACTAAGTTTTTATCCCTTGTGTCCCGATTGAGAAAATGTCAAATCTGCTAGGGACGGGCTACAGTTCCTTGAATTTCGTTGCCACCCTTATTGCTCCAACGACCATTGACGTAACTTTACCTAATATCTAGATTTCTCCCTGTTGGTTGCTTTAAGTGAGTAGATTAGTTTCATGGTATTATCCCATAGGCCAACCTATCATCTACTATCTAAAGGTTAAACTCTTTTTCTCAAACCAACACCCACTAAACCCAAGGCTAACAGAGCAAGGTCGGAAGCCAGAAATCGGGTGGGGAAGAAATTCTGTTGCCTTCATAGCGGGCAATCCACCTACTGATGAGATTCTGGCATCGTGGTTTTGGTATTATCTCCATCGGAGAATAAATCATCGCTAAATAGATCATCAAGGGGAAATTCTTCCTCAGAAGGCAGGGATTCTAGATCGCCCACTCCTTCATCATCCCACATACTGAAGAAATCTAGTTCCTCTTGGTAACTCGGAACAGAAGCAACATTTTGGCGGTTAGATTCAACTTTAGGGGTTTCTGCAGCAAAAGGATCGAATAATTCTGGGCTATTGCTGTCAGTAATATCGGCAAATAAGTCATCTAGAGAATTTGGGGCAGCGGCGAATTTTTCTGAGTCGGTGGCTAATAAATCAGGGAAACCCGTGTCACTGCCAACGGTTTCTTGACTGTAGATCTGATCGTAATTACCCGATAATTCTTCTAGGCTACCGATCATTCTAGTTTCTTCCTCTTCGTCAAACATCTCCATCTCAGGAGTGAATTCCGATGCCAAATCTAGATTTTCTTCAGTGATAAAACCATCAAAAGTATTGATTTCACTGACGAATTCTGGTTCAGAAACTGTGGCTTCTAGCAGCGTTTCGGGAGCAAATTCTGGCTCCAATCCTAGGGTTTCTTCGGTGATAAAACCATCAAAAGGATTGATTTCTTCCCCAGGTTGGATTGTTTGGGTGTCGTTTTGTAGTTCTAACAGTTGGCTTTGATAACTCTGTTCTAGTTGTTGAATTTGCCACTGATAGCCCTTTTCTAATTCTAGAATCTGCGCCTGTTGACTTTGACGCAGGGCTTCCATTTCTGCTTGCTTGCCGTCGATAATCTCTCGAATTTGACTTTGATAGCTTTGGCGCAATTCCTCGATTTTAGTCTCGTATTCCTGTTCAAGTTCCTGAATTTGGGTTTTATAGGCAACTTCCATGGCTTGAACTGGATTTGCGCCGGCTACCTCTTGTAAACGTCCTTGGCTGTCTTCTAACTCTTTTTGTAATTTAGCCACTTCTTCTCTATAGGCGGCTTCGATATTTCCCATCCGTTCTTGGGAGAGTTCGAGTCGTTTTAACTCTCCTTTGGTATCTTCTAACTCCGCTTCGGTTTTACCTAAATCCGCCCGAATTTTACCCTGTTTTTGCCGTGCTTCCCTGATTTTTCCCTCTTGCAGGGCATATAAAGCCCCACCCCCGATCGCACCTCCACCGACAAAACCGATTAAAATATCGACGATACTCATTATGGGATTCCTCCTCTAGGAAAATTTACTTGTAATCCGCCGCTCTCTATGCCGATTGCTTTTGATTGTGGCAGCAATTATCAAAAAAAGAAAGAAAATATTAAGTTTTTTCTCGGCAAATATGGTGAGGTACAAAGTCTCTGGTTTTAGGGAGTTGGTTGTCGATGCTCGATCCTGTCACACCGCATCGGTGTTTGGCAAGACATTTCACTGAGGCTGCATTTCCCGATAAGCTTGATAAACGCCGCGCACGTTGTACCAATTGAGAAAAATGCGGGCAATTTCTAGGGCTAATTGGGGTTTACCTCGATCAATTAACCATTGTAACAGCGGGGAGAGGCTGCGTTCATTCAGGGTTCCGCCTAGGGAAAGTAAACCCCACAAAAGTCGGTGAATCCAAGTCATTTGAATCATCATCCGCACTTCCCAAGTGGGATGTTTTTGATAGAAAAGCACTCCCATTCGTCCCCGTTGAATTTCCTTATCGATGAGATTGGGAATTTGAGCGAGATTAAAGGGGGGATGCCAATGATAACCGACCGCTTCAGGACATTTAATTAATTTTAGTCCCAATTGCTTCAATCTCACCCCTAATTCCAAGTCTTCCCAACCGTAGAGTCGAAACTGAGTATCAAATAACCCCGCTGCTAATAACCAGTTTTTTGCGATCGCCACGTTGCCCGTGGCAAAATAGGCAGCGGAGAAATCGGTGATTTTATAGGGTTCACTGCTGGGATGCTCGAAGTTACAGGTATTAATGACGCTGCCGTAGGTAAATAAGCGATCGCTGCCAAGACTGGCTGCTCCAGCAGTTAAAGCGTCGGCGTGGGCTTGCAAAAAATTTTCTGTCACTACCAGATCGCTATCGATAAAAATAATTGTATCACCACGAGCTTTTTCTACCCCCAGATTCCTAGCGATCGCTGGTCCGCCGTGATCCTGTTGCCACAGTTGCAAATGGGGTAAATTAGCCTTTTGAGTTTCTAGCCAAGCGATCGTCCCATCGGTAGAGCCATCATCGACAAGGACTATTTCGTAGTTTTCCACCTTATTATCGGTTAAACGCTGATTTTCTAGGGCGAGTAAACATTTTTTTAAGATTGCTTGGCGATTGTAGGTAGGGATGACAACACTGATCAGCACGGGCATTCGGGGGTCAAGATTACTGTTTTAGCTTACCAAATAACCTCGGTTTCTTGATTAGACCTCCGGCAAAAATCAACAATCTTTATTCAGGAAGCAGGATTCAGGATTCAGGAGACAGGAGACAGGATTCAGGAGATTATTTTTATTTATTCTCCCCACACCCCACAC
>NZ_JADEVX010000292.1:0-3647 GCF_015207925.1 Microcystis sp. LEGE 00066
GTTGGGGTGTTGGGGTGTTGGGGTGTTGGGGTTTTAGTTAAAATTCCCCACTTCCCCACTTCCCCCCTTCCCCTCAAACCTACTCATTGATAGTTACAGTTACTTGGGAATTGGTTAAACCTGCCACTTTTTCACTGTTTTCGCGATCTAAGGCAATGCGGACAGAGATAACCTTGCGATCGAAGTTTTCTCCTGGTTGATTGCTGAAGATATTTTGTTGGTCAACTTTTAAGGCAATTAAGCGCACTTTTCCCCTAACTTCGCCCTTAAACGCCGATCCGGTAATCGTGGCAGTTTGTCCCTTGCGAATTTTCCCGATATCGCTTTGATAGATTTCGGCAATTACTTCCATGCGCTCGGTTTCAGCGAGATCAACAATTCCTTGAGCGCTGATTTGTTCCCCGATACGGGTATTGACTTTAATCACTTTGCCGGTAATTGGCGATCTAATATAGGCCTGATTTAACTCGGTTTGGGCTTTTTTAACGGCAACTAGGGCAGCATTTACCTCCGCTTCGGCTGCCCGCACATCGACTCCCCGCACTTCCGAGACTTGATTTAAAGTGGATCTGGCCTCTTTGATCTGCTGTTGACCGGTGGATTCAATCTGGGCTAGGGTAGTCTTGGCTTCTTCTATCTCTTGTTTACCGGTGCGTTCAATCCTCTCTAGGGTAACTTTTGCTTCTGTTAGTTGTTGATTACTGGTTTCTAAATTTAGTCTTTTACTATCAAAACTAGAGGCGGAAATTGCCCCTTCTTGATAGAGTTTTTCGTGGCGATCAAATTCAGCTTTAGCATTGCGATATTCGGCTTCTAATTTAGCAATTGTCGCTTTTTGGGCAGCCCTATCCCCTTCTAATTGCGCTGTTAATCTTTGGATAGTTGTCCTTTGGTTTGCTTGATCTCCTAACCATTGTGCTTTGATTTTCCGCACGTTAGCAGCATTAGCATCGATTTCGCCGACTTTTGCTCCAGCTTTCACCTGTTCTAGTTTGGATGCGGCTACTTTCACCTGTTCTAGTGCCTGTCGCAGGTTATCCTCTAATCTTTCCTGACTTTCGAGAATGGCGATTATTTGTCCTGTTTTGACGCTATCTCCTTCATCGACTAATAATTGCATGACTCGATCGGAATTAAGCAACATCGGGGCAGATATGCTGATAATTTCTGTCCTCGGTTCAATTCTGCCTAAAGCGGTGATTTTTTGCGGTACGGGTGGCGCAATTACAGGGGTTTTGGTTTCGGGTTTGGTGGCGACTTGGGAAAGACTATAAAAGGTGGTTATTCCTAATAATCCTGTGCCTAATACTATTAACCCGATAATTAACTTTTGATTGGGTTTCACAAAAGTTTTACCTTTCATAATTTTTTAGTTAATACGTGATTGTTGGGGGTTAACAGTTTTCCTGCAAATAAGGAGTAAGAATTTTACCTAATAATTCCATTTGTTCATCGATCGCAATCTGTTCATTGCACCACAGGCGCTCTAAGATCAGTCCATTAATAACGCTGACAACTAACCAAGCTACACTCGGATCGCTAATACCTAAAATCTCGATTACTGCCTGATGATAGCGGCGATCAAGGCACTCAAAAAATTGACTACGACTCAGTTCTTCTCGTCCTTGGTATTGAGAATAATCAATCCATAAGAATAATTGTTTAATGCAGGAATCCTCTCGATTAGTCATAAATTTGCCGAGAATTTTTAGCTTTTCTATCAGGGTTTTTCCTTGATCGATCTCGACTTTAGCTAATAAAACATCCTGCTGGCACATCTCCTCGACTAATTGCTCGAAAAGTGCCGCTTTACTGGGAAAGTAGTGGTACAGCGTTCCCGTGGACACTCCCAATCCTTGCGCTAATTCTCTCGTCGTTATGTCAGCATAGCCTTTTTCGGCAAAGAGTTCGGCACTTTTTAAGAGGAGTTCTTTTCGGTATTGTTCTACATCTACTATCTTAGGCATAAGTTTAATATCGAACGTTTGTTATATTTTAGCTTAATATTACTATGAATGGGGAAATGGGCTGTCCCTTTGCCTGTATGCTAGAAAGAGGAGCTAATTCGTTATTGAGCGAGCTTTTTCGCAAGGATTGACAGTATGGGTAATATTCACGAGCAGTTATTAGAGGAATTAGCCGAAGTGGAGTGGAGTGACTTGATCCCCCATGCTCAAAGGGATGCGCTGATCCTGGTTTCCGATTCCCTCAATTTAATCGAAGTGGCAGAAGCGATCGCCGGTGATCAGGTTGCTCAAGTGCAGAATTGGATCGGGGAAAAACTACTAGAAAAACCGACACAAGAGCAGTTAAGCGATTGGAATTCCCATCCCGATAACCTTTTTAATACACTAATCGTGCAACCTTTTGTGTTAATTCAGACCATAGCTTAGATAAAACCAAACCCCCCAATCTAGGATTGAGGGGTGAGAAAGAATAATCCTGACATCGAGCTATTGTCCCGGTCGGCAACCCGACAAGTATCTTGGACAAGATGGTTGCGTACAACTGGCTAATTGCTCAATATTAAAGAATATTAAAAACCCCATTGGCAAAGGCGTTACCGAGTAATAATTCGTTACCAGATGAATCCGTAATTAGACCGGATACCCCATCCGTATCGAGCATCAGTGTCTTACTAGCGTTTTTAAATCTACCTACTCCAAAGAATGATATCCCTGTCCATTCAACGGTAGATAGGTCAATGTTCCCAATCTTGATAGCAACACCTTTTTTAGTGTCCGCAATGCCATCTTTGCCAAAATTACCAGAAAAAATGAATTGATCTCCACTTTCTCCTGACGCATAAACATCATTGCCTAGTCCGTTATAAAAAATGTCATTTCCCCCCCCGCCAAAAATGACATCATCGCCTGCACCATCGCGGAAAATCTCATCAGCAGCAGTCCCTTTTATCCGATCATTGTAGGCAGAACCGATATATTCTTCGATATTTGTGGCAATAATATTTTTAGGTCTGGTTGAGTCGTTAATGACAATTCCCTGTTTACTACCAGCAAAGTCTAAAATATCTTTTTTTCCCGCACCACCATCAACTTGAATGGTATTTCCATCAACTTTAAAAGTGTCATCACGATTTGTACCAATAAAAGTTTCAAAATTGGCAATCGAAAGGGATTCAGAGCCTACTTGGGCGACTTTGGCAGTAATATTAATTGATACTCCTAATGTTGTGGTTAAAGTTGAAAAGTCTAAGGTATCTTTTCCATCAACAGCATCAAGGGTTACTCCTTTGGGAAGTGATTGGATTTTTACAATATCATCCTTCTTAGTAAATTTAAGGGTTTCAATGCTAGATAAAGTGTCTGTGTCAGAGCCTACCTTTACTGTCCCATTAAATCCTGTTAATTTTGGATCAGGATTTTTGACTAAAGTTAAAGTAATTGGTGTGGTTTCTAAACTGTAGTCAACAGTATCATTTCCTAAGCCACCGTCTAAGGTATCGTTACCTGCACCACCAATCATTATGTCATTTCCGTTACCACCTTCAACCTTGTTAGCCGCTTTATCCAGAGTAAAAACATCGTTAAAACTACTACCTTTAAAGTTTTCAATTTTGATATATTGCGGAATTCCTGTTCCACTTTTAACTAGATCTACTGTTATTGGTTTACTTGAATTTGAAA
>NZ_JADEVX010000055.1:0-25294 GCF_015207925.1 Microcystis sp. LEGE 00066
GTGGGGAAGTGGGGAAATGGGGATAATAAATAAAAGTAATCTCCTGTCTCCTGTCTCCTGTCTCCTGTCTCCTGACTCCTGACTCCTAACGACCGACGACCGACGACCGACGACCGACGACCGACGGAATCATGACAATTTACAATTGCTTAATAATTGTTGCCGCTGCCGTGATAATATGTCTTGTGGCTTACCTGAGCGTCATAGCTGGGAAAGCAATCCAGATATTGAGATTAGTCTATCGCTGATTTAGGTGTACCTTGTCTGACCCATCGATCGAATCTCCCCCAACCCCAGAAACCAACCCGCCGTCAGATCCGATGCGGGAATACTATCAACTACAAAACACTTTACTGATCACCACCCTGATCTTAAGCGGTGTGATCTTTATCCCCGTGTGCTTGTTTTATTCCCTCAATACCGCCCTTAATTACCTATTAGGGGCAATGGTGGGAGTCGTTTACCTAAAACTCCTCGCCGGGGAAGTGGAAAAATTGGGGGTAACGAAAAATCGGGTAGGCAAAAAAGGATTAGCCCTATTCGCTGGATTAATCATCATCGCCAGTCGTTGGCAAGAACTGCACATAGTGCCAGTTTTTTTGGGTTTTTTGACCTATAAAGGCGCAATCATCGTCTATACCCTGCAAACCATCTTCAAGTTGGACCAGAAAGCCGATTCCTAAACCTTTTGACCGTTCAAAATAACCCTGATTTGCGAACCTGAATCTCCCCAAGGTGGAAATGTTAGACAGTTTAAGTGTGCTTAATTTTTATAGTCTCGCTTCCCTGGAAGTGGGACAACACTGGTACTGGCACATCGGCGGACTAAAAATTCACGGGCAAGTGATCGCGGTCTCCTGGATCGTCTTCGCTATCTTAATCATCGCCTCGATCGCCGCTACCCGCAAGATCCAGAAAGTCCCTAGCGGTATTCAAAACCTCATGGAGTACGTTCTCGAATTTCTGCGCGATTTAGCCAAAAACCAGCTAGGAGAAAAGGAATATCGACCCTGGTTGCCCTTCATCGGCACCCTATTTTTATTTATTTTCGTTTCTAACTGGTTAGGGGCATTGATTCCTTGGAAGTTAATCGAACTGCCTGAAGGGGAATTAGCCGCCCCCACTAACGACATCAATACCACGGTGGCGTTAGCCCTACTGACTTCCCTCGCTTACTTCTACGCAGGCATCAGTAAAAAAGGACTCGGTTACTTCGCTCACTACCTAGAGCCGATTCCCGTGCTATTACCGATCAAAATTTTAGAAGACTTTACCAAACCCCTCTCCCTCAGCTTCCGTCTTTTCGGAAACATCCTCGCGGATGAGTTGGTAGTAGCCGTATTAGTCTTCCTCGTCCCCCTAGTCGTACCCCTACCCCTGATGGCTCTCGGTTTATTTACCAGCGCTATCCAGGCCCTTGTCTTCGCCACCCTTGCTGGGGCCTATATCCATGAGGCCCTGGAATCGGAACACGAAGAAGAACACGCTTAAAAGCGAGGGACGAAAACAGAAAAATTTCTTAGGAAAAAGTGTCCAAATAATAGGATAATAACTAAGAAATTATTGGTCGAATTCAGGATGAGCAACTGAATTCTAGGATCGTTCTTTCCCAAAAACTCTTTCGGGAGTTTTGAGCAGAAAACCAGCCATTTTTTGAGGCTGAGAACGCGCTCTGTAAACAACAGATTGAAATTGATTAGTAAATAGAGGAAAAAATCACCATGAACCCCACAGTAGCTGCCGCTTCCGTTATCGCCGCCGCCCTCGCCGTTGGTTTAGCCGCTATCGGCCCCGGTGTTGGTCAAGGTACCGCTTCTGGAGAAGCTGTTTCCGGTATCGCCCGTCAACCCGAAGCTGAAGGAAGAATTCGTGGTACCCTTCTCCTCAGCTTGGCATTCATGGAATCCTTAACCATCTACGGTTTGGTTATCGCTCTCGTTTTACTGTTCGCTAACCCCTTCGCCTAATTAAAAAAGCAGTGGGCTATCAGCCCCCAGTCCCCAGCTTGGCAGCAGAGTTTTAAAAACTCTCAAAAAACGCCAAAGGAGCCAACTAAAAAGTCTGGTTTTTGGGACGGAAGGCTGATAGCTAATTAAGGGAATTTTAGTGATTCCCCCTGACTGTTTACTTTTAAAGCAGGGGGATCATCTTCCTTTTTTGAACCTGTCTATAGCTTCTATTTATCAGGAATAAATCAATGTTTGATTTCGATGCCACCCTGCCAGTGATGGCACTACAGTTTATTCTTTTGGCAGTGATCCTGAACGCCGTTTTTTATAAACCCCTCAGTAAAGTTTTAGATGAACGGGCGGAGTATATTCGGCAAACGGAAGGCGGAGCCAAAGAACAACTAGCCAAAACCGAAGCACTGGTACAAGAGTACGAATTGCAATTAACTTCGGCTCGTAAACAATCCCAAGAGATTATCGCCCAAGCGCAAGCTGAGGCCCAAAAACTAGCCAGCGAACGAGTTGCCGCAGCTCAAAAAGAAGCGATCGCCCGTAAAGAAGCCGTCGCCGCCGAAATTGCCCAACAGAAAGAAGAAGCCTTTCGTTCTCTAGAAGGACAAGTGGCCTCTCTTTCCCGTCAAATTCTCGAAAAACTCCTCGGCCCCGAACTCGTTCGCTAAACCCCAGCCCTTGGTTAATAACAGTGATCAGTAGAAAGATAGAACTCAGTCGTCAGGAGTTAGAAGACTGATAACTTACCTCTGATAACTGATAACTGAATAACCTACTCCCCGCCCTCAATAACCATGATCATCGACACAGTTTTATTATTAGCCACGGAGGCGAAGGAAGCGGCAGCAGAAGGATTCGGCATCAACACCGATATCCTAGGAACTAACCTATTTAACCTCTCGATTCTGCTCGGTTTAGTCATCTTCTACGGCCGCAAAGTTCTCGGACAAATCCTCGGAGAACGTCAGTCGAAGATTGCTGAAGCTTTAGCCGAAGCTGAAGACCGGAAAAATATTGCCGCTAACGCCCTCGCCGAAGAACAGAAAAAACTCGCCCTAGCAAAACAAGAAGCGGAAAAAATTATCAATAATGCTCGATCTAGAGCTAAAACTGTCACCGCCGACATCGCCGCCCAAGCCGAACTCGATATTCAAAGAATGCGCGAAAGTGCCGCTAAAGATCTCTCGGCAGAACAGGATCGCGTTTTAGTAGAATTACGCCAAAGAATTACCGCTTTAGCCTTAGCTAATGTGGAATCCCAATTAAGCGCCGGCCTGGAAGAATCGGTACAACAAACCCTAATTGATCGCAGTTTGGCCAACCTAGGAGGTAAATAGATGCAGGGAAGTTTAATCAGTTCAGAAATAGCCGAACCCTACGCCCAAGCATTACTTTCCGTCGCCCAAAGCAGCGGACAATTAGAAGCGATCGGCGGCGAAATAAAATCCCTCTTAGAATTGTTGGAAAATGCTCCCGATCTAAGAGCTTTTATCGGCAATCCCGTCATCAAAGAAGAAGCTAAAAAAGCCGTTCTTTCCCAAGTAATGGGGACCAGTGCCAATCCCTATTTAACTAACTTCATGATGTTATTAGTCGATAAACGTCGGATTCAATTTTTAGAACCCGTTTGTCAACAATATCTCACCCTGTCTAGAGTGCTGACTAACACCGTTTTAGCGGAAGTTTCCTCGGCCACCGAATTGAACGATAGCCAAAAACAAATCGTCATCGACAAAGTGAAAACCCTGACCGGGGCGAACGTGGTCGAACTGAAAACCAAAGTTGATGGCAGCCTAATCGGTGGTGTGGTGATCAAAGTTGGTTCTCAGGTCTTTGATGCCAGCATTCGCGGTCAACTACAACGCCTCAGCCTCTCCCTGCGCTAAGGTCATCTAATCTCCCTTTTTTGCCGTTTTTTCACCTTCTAATTTTTTACTTTTTCCCAGATTAAACTATGGTAGCTATCAGACCCGACGAAATTAGCACAATTATTCGTCAACAGATCGAATCCTATAACCAAGAAGTACAGGTCTCCAACGTGGGAACCGTCCTGCAAGTGGGTGACGGTACTGCCCGCATCTACGGCCTACAACAGGCCATGTCGGGAGAACTATTAGAATTTGAAGATGGAACCGTCGGCATCGCCCTTAACCTCGAAGAAGATAACGTCGGTGCGGTGTTAATGGGTGACGGTTTCGGGATTAAAGAAGGCGGTACGGTGAAAGCTACCGGTAAAATCGCTCAGGTTCCCGTGGGTGACGCCTTAGTCGGCCGCGTGGTTGATGCTCTCGGTCGTCCCATCGACGGTAAAGGAGACATCCTCGCCAGCGAAACCCGTCTGGTGGAATCCCCCGCCCCCGGTATTGTCGCTCGCAAATCCGTCTGTGAACCGATGCAAACCGGCATCACCGCTATCGATGCCATGATTCCCGTCGGTCGTGGTCAACGGGAGTTAATTATCGGTGACAGAAAAACCGGTAAAACAGCGATCGCCATTGACACGATCATTAACCAGAAAACCGAAGACGTGATCTGTGTCTATGTCGCCATCGGTCAAAAAGCCTCCACCGTCGCCCAAGTAATCGACACCCTCACCCAAAGAGGCGCCATGGATTACACCGTAGTGGTGGCCGCTAACGCTAACGACCCCGCCACCCTCCAGTATATCGCCCCCTACACCGGAGCTTCGATCGCCGAATACTTCATGTATAAAGGCAAAGCGACCCTAGTTATCTACGATGACCTCACCAAACAGGCTCAAGCTTATCGTCAGCTATCCCTGCTCATGCGTCGTCCTCCCGGTCGGGAAGCTTACCCCGGCGACGTTTTCTATCTCCACTCCCGTTTACTAGAACGCGCCGCTAAACTCAGCGATGCCCTCGGTGGTGGTAGCATGACCGCCCTGCCGATTATCGAAACCCAAGCCGGTGACGTTTCTGCCTACATTCCCACCAATGTAATTTCGATTACTGACGGTCAGATATTCCTCTCCACCGACCTCTTTAACGCTGGTTTCCGTCCCGCGATTAACGCTGGTATTTCCGTATCCCGCGTGGGTTCGGCGGCCCAAACGAAAGCGATGAAGAAAGTTGCTGGTAAATTAAAACTCGAATTAGCCCAGTTTGACGAATTAGAAGCTTTTGCTCAATTCGCTTCTGACCTTGATGCGGCCACCCAAGCACAACTCGCTCGCGGTCAACGTCTGCGTCAAATCCTCAAACAACCTCAAAACTTCCCCCTCTCGGTTTGGGAACAGGTGGCGGTGGTTTATGCCGGTTTAAACGGTTATCTCGACGATATCGCCACCGATAAAGTTATCGATTTCTGCGCTGGTTTACGCGAATACCTGAAAACCAGCAAACCTCGCTACGTTGAGATCGTCAGCACTGAAAAACAACTCAACGACGAAGCGGAAGGCCTGCTCAAAGATGGTATCAATGAGTACAAACAGGCTTTTAAATAATCTTGGTAATCAGTAAATGAATGTTGGTAATGGGGGTTAGGTTTTAGGGGATGGGGTGTTGAGGTTTTGGGGTTTTGGGGTATTAGTTGAAATTTCCCGATCTCCCTATTTCCCCACCTCTCCATTCCCTCCTAAACCCTGAATCTTGACTGATGACTGATGACTGATAACTGATAACTGATAACTGAATTATGCCTAATCTCAAAGCGATTCGCGACCAAATTCAATCGGTCAAAAATACCAAAAAAATTACCGAGGCCATGCGTCTGGTGGCGGCCGCAAAAGTGCGACGCGCCCAAGAACAAGTTCTCTGTACCCGTCCTTTTGCCGATGCCCTCGCTCAGGTACTCTATAATCTCCAAGGTCGTTTAGCCTTTAGTGATGTTAATTTACCCCTGCTGGCCCAACGGGAAGTAAAAACCGTGGCTCTGTTGGTAGTCACAGGCGATCGAGGTCTTTGTGGCGGTTATAATACTAACGTCATCCGTCGTGCCGAACAACGGATGAATGAATTAAAAGAGCAAGGGATTAACTATCAATTAGTTATTGCTGGCCGGAAAGCGGCACAGTATTTCGAGCGCCGGAATGCTCCCATTGCCGCTAAATTTATTAACCTCGAACAGATTCCCACTGCCGATGAAGCTGGCACGATTGGGGATGAATTGCTTTCCTTATTTTTATCGGAAACAGTCGATCGGGTCGAGTTGGTTTATACTCGTTTTATCTCCCTGATCAGTTCCACTCCGGTGATTCAAACCCTGTTACCTTTAACTACCCAAGGTTTAGCGGTACAGGATGACGAGATTTTCCGTTTGGTGACTAAAGAGGGAAAATTTAAGGTACAACGGGAAAAAATGGCCAGCCAACCGGCGCAGGTTTTTCCCCAAGACATGATTTTTGAGCAGAATCCCGTCCAAATCCTCGATTCTCTCCTACCTTTGTACTTAAATAACCAATTACTGCGCGCCCTCCAGGAATCGGCAGCTAGTGAATTAGCAGCCCGGATGACGGCGATGAGTAACGCCAGCGAGAACGCCAGCGAGTTAATTGGCACTTTAAGCCGTACCTACAACAAAGCGCGTCAAGCAGCTATTACCCAAGAATTGTTAGAAGTAGTAGCGGGAGCCAATGCTCTCTAGGTTTAAGCCTGTTTTTCTTGTGATTATCAGTAGGAGTGATTCTTTTCACTCCTTTTTTCATATTTAGCTGGCGTAATACTAAATCCAGTTATTAAAGACTGATTATCTATTTCTCCTTTTGCCTCTTGCACGAGTAGAAAACGGGTTTCTCCGAGAAACCCGTTTTCTGTGCGTTACTCAGGGGCAATCCCTTTTCTGATATCTTCTGGCCTCTTGAAAAGCCCCATCTCATCCTGTATTGTAAGTCAGCGTGAGAACTATAAATGTCAATCGATTAAGCTAAATCTTAAACTATAATCCTTAAACTATAATCATTACCCGATCGCCCGGTATTGGAGGAACAAAACAACTCGTGAATATAACTGATTTAATCCAAAAAGGCGGAGTTGCCATGTGGCCGCTGCTTTTTCTGTCTATTTTAGCTCTTAGCACTATTATCGAACGAATTTGGTTTTGGAGTCGCACCCTCCTCAGTGAAGGCCAGATTTTAAATCGCATTATGGAATCGGCCACCCGTAACTGGGACTTAGCGGCAAAAGTCGCTAGGGATTCCCGCAATCACCCCATCGGTAGCTATCTCTACGCACCCCTGCGCTTAGAAAATCCAGATCCAGAGGTTTTTCACTTTGCCCTCGAATCGGCTGCCGATGAACAATTATCCCTAATGAAACGGGGCGATAAAATCCTTGAGGCAGTCATCGCCCTTTCTCCCCTGCTAGGATTATTAGGGACGGTACTCGGTTTAATTACCTCTTTGGCCAATATTCAACTGAGTGACCTGGGAACTTCCTCCACAGCCGGAGTAACTTTAGGTATTAGTGAAGCTTTAATTTCCACCGCTACCGGCTTAATTGTCGCTATTTTTAGCCTCGCTTTCTATCGCATTTTTCAGGGACTCTGGTTCAATCAAGCTAGAATTTTTCGCAAGGCTGGCAGTGATTTAGAAATTATCTACCGTCAACGTTGGCTAGATGGAGAAGACCAACAATACTCCCTCAGTGCTAACCTAGAAAAACCTCTCGATCGCTAAATCTCTCCCTAATCACCCATGGCCGAAACTAAATCTCTTAACCACAAAAAGCCCAAAAGTAGCCATATTACGGCTCGTCCCCTGAAATTATGGCATGATCAACACCGCATTCAAGAAGATGTGCAGGTTAATATCATTCCCCTGATCGATGTAATTTTCTGTATTCTCACCTTCTTTATTCTCGGTGCAGTGGGATTATCTCGCCAACAGGCCATCAGCCTCGATTTACCGAAAGCTAGTACCGCCACCACCCCGATGCGGGAAATGTTGGTGGTTAGTCTCGATGATTTCGGACAACTCTACGTCGAAAAACAGATGGTGACTCGCGCCCAGTTGTTCGAGGCAATCAAGAATTATCATCAATATAGTCCCAATGGACTGATGGTACTGAATGCTTCGCGTAATGCCAGTTATAACGAAGTGGTTGGGGTTTTAGACCTACTGCGACAGGTGGGTGGCGATCGCGTGGCCTTAGCCACTCTATCGGGGGAAGCTAACAATCCCACAATAGAAAATGGCAATCCTTTGCCTAATTTACCCACTAACCCCACCTTACCCGGTTTAACCAATCCCCTGGGCAGAAATTAACTAGGAATGGATGCGATAGCTGAGTAATTGTTCTTCGAGAGCTGCAATGCGATTGTAGGCCGCCGTCAATTGTGCCGTCAATCGGCGAATTTGGATTTCATCGGAAAAAGAATTTTCTCCATTGACAGCCGGGGATTGTTTGCCACCGTGATCTCGGAGAATATCTTTATGATCGTAGAGGCTATTATCGGATAACTCGGAAAAACCGACCATTTCCAAAGATTCACGCGGAGAACGACTCGATTTATCCCCAGCTAGGATAGCAATTTGCCGGCTGAGGCTCTCGACAATATCCTGTAAATGATCGACTTTCCGATCAAGACTGATAATCTGTTGTTGTAGTCCATTCATGCAATTACCTGGGTATAAAGGAGGCTTCCCCTCTATGCTAGGCTCTGGAGGAAATGGACTATGACAATTTATGATTGATTTAACGATTCCTTTACTGCCCTTAACTAATCTTAATATATTGCCCGGGTCAACCGGCTGCACCCGATAGCACTTCTATTAGAAATTAAGGTAAGCTGTTGAGCAGTAAGCCTCGATTTTAAGGAACTAAATTATGTTTAAAAATTGGTCTTTCGATGATTGGATGAATCATATCCTTTTTCTGGCTACAATTTTGGCTTTGCTGACGATTTGGCTGGGTAGATAAATAAAAACTATTTTTCTTTCCTGGTTTACCGAAAATTTGGGTTTAAGTTTCCCCGTCCATTTTACGGCAGGGAGTGTCAAAATAAGAAACAAAACCCTCAGCGATCGATATGACTGACTCAAGCCCAAAAATTTGTATTCTCGGTGGTGGTTTTGGTGGACTCTATACTGCTTTACGTTTGAGTCAATTGCCTTGGCCTGATCAACACCCCCCCCAAATTACCTTAATTGATAAAAACGATCGCTTTTTATTTTCTCCCCTTCTCTACGAATTAGTCACCTCAGAACTGCAATCCTGGGAAATTGCTCCCCCTTTCAGCGAATTGCTCGCTAATACCCCCGTTGACTTCCAACAGGGAACCGTCACGGCGATCAATGTTAATAATCATAAAATAACCCTTGACAATCAAAACGATATATGCTATGACCGCCTCGTCATCGCCCTCGGTGGTCAATCTTCCCTTGACTTCCTACCCGGGGCCAGAACCCACGCTATCCCCTTTCGTAGTCTAGAGGATGCCTATCGTCTTCGGGATCGACTCAAAACCCTAGAACAATCCGATCGCGATAAAATTCGGGTCGCCATTATCGGGGGCGGTTATAGCGGCGTAGAATTAGCCTGTAAGCTGGCCGATCGTCTCGGAGAAAGGGGAAGAATTCGTCTGATCGAAAGAAATAGCGATATACTTGGCCCTTCAACCCAATTTAACCGCGACACCGCCAAAAAAGCCCTAGAAAAACGTCTAGTTTGGTTAGACCTAGAAACCACCGTCGCCGACATCCAAGCGGATCGCCTCTCCCTTGACTACAAAGGACAGATCGACAATATCCCCGTTGATCTAATTCTCTGGACCGTTAGTCCGATCGCCTCTCCACTGATCGCTAATTTGCCCATAGCACATAATGAGCGCAAATTACTAAAAGTTAATCAATATTTACAAACTGTCGAAAACCCCAGCATCTACGCGATCGGCGATGCGGCCGATAGTCGCGACCAAGAGGATAAACCCTACGCTGCCACGGCTCAGGTCGCCCTTCAACAGTCCGACTACTGCGCTTGGAATATTTGGGCGAGTTTCCACGATAAACCAGCTTTACCCTTCCGTTATCAACCTTTAGGCGAAATGTTGACCCTCGGAGTCGATGAGGCTACGATTAGCGGTTTAGGACTAGAATTAGCCGGTCCCCTTGCCCATCTTACCCGTCGCTTAGTCTATCTCTACCGACTGCCCACCCTTAACCATCAAATCGCGGTAGGATTCAACTGGATTACCCAACCGCTTCTATCCCTCATCTCTGAGTAGCGAGTTCAGATATTCCTCCACTAACAAACTATCTCGATCGGTCAATTCCTGACCATCGAGACGGTTTAACAGCATTACTGCACCAAATAACCGATTATTAACCCTAATTGGCACAGCTAAAGCCGTTTTTATCCCCAAAGCGACCGCTATATCCTGACGAATGCGATTATCTCCTCGGGTTTGTCCCACCACCACCGGACAACTCCCCTGGTAAACCACCGTACACAATCCCGACGTGGCAATATCACCCCTTTTGCCCACAATTGCCTGGGTGTTTTTACCCGCACCCGCACGATAATAAATACCATCACCGTCAAATTCGGCAATGATAACCGTTTCTGTTGGAATTAAACCTAAAATTTCTTCAGCAATGCGATCGAGATTAGTTAATTTTTCCATAAGGGACTTGCGCTTTGATAATGTACCTTTTGGGCGAACGCAGTTCGCCCCTACATTGTGGACAAAATCCGTTACTGTAGGGGCGCAATGCTTGCGCCCTCCGAGCGCTCAGGTTTGCTGATCACCCTAAGTAGGGGGAGAGCCTTCGAGATGTTGGGGACTTGCGCTTTGATAATGTACCATCTGGCTGGTCTGGTTCTTCTACAGAGCGATTTTCTGGCTGGGATATTATTCCTACGCAAGTCCCTAATGGTTTAGGGGTTGAGGAAATGGGGTATTATAATCAAAAAAACAGTAATTCATCAACTTTAGTCTATAGTTTGTGAACTCAAATGAAAGATAACACCCCCAAAGTAAAAAGTCTCAAATCTTATCTTCAGCATTTGCCTCAAGATGCGTCGGAAGCTATTGTTAGCACCAACTTTGCACCTTACCTGATATCATATTTAGGATTTTCAACCACGGAGATAATCCCACAGTACGACACGGGAGGCGGTGGGATTACCGACTTTGCCACTCGGAGAAACCTAGAAAACGATATTTTTTTACAGACAAAGAGTAATCCTTTTCTGCTGATAGAGTTAAAGGGTAGAGATATTAACCTAACTGAAAATAGTCCAAGTTATAAGGCAACTGTCAATCAGTTAAAGCGTCAGTTATTAGGGAATAACTGTCAAGCAGCCCAATGGGGAATTATCACTAACGGTTCACACATCCAGTTATTTAGAAAACATGGTAAAATCATTTTTCCTGCCACTACTTGCATAGCAATAACTCCTGAGAACATTGATGAGACTGTAGCTCTGATCAAGACAAAAATTGACAATACTCCCAAAGCATTAACGGTTACTGTTTACAATAATAAAGGCGGTGTAGGCAAAACCACCACAACCGTAAATCTTGCGGCTATTCTTGCTTTTTTAGGGAAAAAAGTTCTAGTTTTAGACTTTGATTTTAATCAACGAGATTTAACTAAATCTATCCTAAATATAAACCCAGAAGATGGCCTACTAGAAAAGGCTTTAACTGACCGTAATATTGATCTAAAATCAGTGATTATTCCCTATACTTTTAAGAATCCAAAACGACAAATTACCTTCGACGTTGTTCCTGCTGATCCTAAAATGGCAGACTATCCGGACTTTCAGTATAATTCTCAAATGAAAATATTCACTCTCCATAGAAAATTAGACTTAGCTAGATATGAATATGATTACATCTTTATAGATGCCGCTCCCAATTGGCGATTTCCTAGCCAGCTGGCTGTTTATGCTGCCGATGTTGTCCTCTTACCCACAAAACATAACAATTCATTCTCCCTTCATAATGCAGCCACTGCCATCAAGGAGTTTCTACCGCCAATGCAAAAATTAAAAAAAGATGGGACTCCCATAGCCTTACCAATTTTTTTCAACGGTGAGAAGATTACTCAACCACAGTTAGAGACTGCCCAAAAAGAAATTAATCAAATACTAAAAAATGACAAAAACCTTGTACACTATTTTTATCCTAAATACACTCCTGCCAGTAAAAATTCACATATTCATCACCTGCCAGAATACGCTATTATAGCCAGTGCTGCTTTCGCTCGCGTGCCAGCCGTTTATAAAAATCGTTCCGCTTATGACTACTACAAAGACTTAGCAAAGGAGTATTTTTTACAATGATGGAATATACCGATATTGGTACTTTAAAGTACCTATACCTAGATGAAATAGAAATTACCAATGGAACCGATGCTGATAGTTTTTTAATTGAAGTTACTGCTAAACTATTACAGCAGACAGGTGGACGCAACTGGCTGCCTGTAATCGTCAAAGAACTATCAGAGGATCGCTATGAAGTTATCGGCAACTCATTTGTTTATGCTGTGGCTGAAAGGGCTGGACTAGAAAGAATTTGGTGTATTATTGCCGATAGAACAGAAGATGCTAGGAATATATCCAGAGCTTTGGCAAGAGAAGAAACCCCAAAACTAAATCTGTCAACAGCTTCAAGAGAAGAAATTAAATCTGCTTTACAGTTCTTGATTGAACAACCGAATAGCCCACTAAAAACAGTTAAATTAGCTACGGCTACTGCTAGGATTGATGAGGCTCCCCGTCAATTCTGGAAGAGTTTAGACTCAATTGTCGCCCTCAAGTGTGGAATTACAAAAGGGAAGGGATTAGATTTACTCAAAACCGTCTTTTATCTCACTCCTCAATCTCAACAAGATGCAGTGATTGAGGAGTTTTCAGAAGAAACTCTCAAACTCAAGACTGTTTCTGAATTAAAGAGTCTAGCCAAAGAAAAGGGAATCGTTGGTTTAAGCAAGATGAAGAAAGCAGAGCTAGTCAGAATATTAGCGCAATAGAAAAAGGAGTATCAATTATGAATTATGAGTTAGGAAGTGGGAAGTATTTTCAGTGAACAGTAAACAGTAATCAGTCGGGGTAGGGTTGATTCATGAATCAACCCTACCTTGAATCAACCCTAGAACGTAGGTTGGGTTGAAGCATGAAACCCAACGCCCGATCATGTTAGACTACCGCTAACCCATCCTACAAATAATTGTGCCTCCCTACTTATAACAAATCACTCCACTATCAATTATGAATTATGAGTTAGGAAGTGGGAAGTATTTTCAGTGAACAGTAAACAGTAATCAGTGAACTGAAAACTTACATCTGATAACTGATTCAAGGCTGCTTCCTGCCTCCTGTCTCCTGTCTCCTGTCTCCTGTCTCCTGACCTACCCTTTCAGCAATAAATCGCTAATTTCCGACTGACAATGACCAATTAAACGATTAAGGGCTTTTTTTCCTTGTTTACCTTGATAATCTGAGCGATCGCTCTCAGTAATTCGATAGGGACGACCGATCGCCACCTTGACACGATGATAAAATACAACAGGATGCCAACCATCTTGATCGAATAAAGGTTCCGTGGTATCTAATAAGCGCAGCAAACGCACGGGAAAAGGACTAATAGCAGTTTCCGACTCGGAGAGAATAGCCACAGGTAAGACAGATAGATTCTCCACGGGACAACGCAGGGCTAAATGGGCAAATCCGCTTTGAAAACGGCTAATTTGACGAGGAGGAGTCAAATTTAACATCGGCGATCCACCTTCCGGAAATAAACCGATCCATTGTCCGGACTGTAAAAAATCCGTTGCTTGCCGAAAAAAAGTCCGGTGGCGTTTTTCAGGGGTATCAAAGGGAAAACAGCCCAATTCTCCGATTAATTCCCGTAAAAACGGCGTTTTTCCCATGTAGTGATGACAGGCGATCGGGAGAGTTTTGCCCAAAGCTTGAATTAAGATCGGCGCATCTAAAAAGCTACGATGGTTACTTACCACGATCGCCACTCCTTGGCTGGGTAGATTTTCTTGACCGACGGTAAACAGACTCGTGCGTGTGGTATCAAGAATTAAACGAGAGGTAGATAGGGGGGTAAGCAGCGTCATGGAGAAAAAAAATCGGCCTTAAGATTGTTTTTATTGACTTAGACTACAACTAAAGGATAAAACAGAATTAGAGGATCATAAAATATCGGGATTATGTCCCAATCATCTACAGAACGCCACTGGGGCAGCCTCGTCTATTTAAAAAAATAAATTTCATGAATGATTTGAATGAGCGAAAAACATTTGCTTTAACAACACCCCTTTATTATGTCAACGATATCCCTCACATCGGTAGTGCTTACACGACGATCGTAGCGGATGTTATGGCACGATGGAAGCGGTTACAGGGCAATTCTGTCCTCCTAATTACAGGAACCGACGAACACGGACAGAAAATCGAACGGACTGCTGCAGCCAAAGGACTTAATCCCCAGGAACACTGCGATCGCATTGCCACCAGTTTTGCCAATCTCTGGGCAAAGCTACACATCCAGTATGATCGCTTTAGTCGTACCACTGCCCCCCGTCATCAGGCAATTGTTAACGAATTTTTTGAAAAAGTCTGGGAAAAGGGCGATATCTATCTCGATCGCCAACAGGGTTGGTATTGCGTCGCCTGTGAAGAATTTAAGGAAAAAAGAGAACTGTTAGATAATGGCTGTTGTCCCATTCATACTAACCTAGCCGCCGAATGGCGCGACGAGGAAAACTATTTTTTCCGTCTCTCTAAATACCAAGCACAACTAGAACAACTTTACCAAGAACAACCCAATTTTATTCAACCAGAAAGCCGACGTAATGAGGTTCTCAACTTCGTCAACCAGGGCCTACAGGATTTCTCCATTTCTAGGGTTAATGTGGCTTGGGGGTTTCCCATTCCCCACGATGGTCAGCATACCATCTACGTTTGGTTTGATGCCCTTCTTGGCTATGTTACCGCCCTTCTCGACCCCGAAGACGAACCCACTCTAGAAAATGCCTTGGCCAAATGGTGGCCGATCGATCTGCATCTGATCGGTAAAGATATATTAAGGTTTCATGCCATTTATTGGCCAGCTATGCTAATGTCGGCGGGTTTACCCTTGCCTAAAAGAGTATTCGGCCATGGCTTTTTGACCAAAGACGGGCGGAAAATGGGCAAAAGTCTCGGTAATACCCTAGATCCCTTCGATTTGGTTGATCGCTATGGGGCTGATGCCGTCCGTTACTATTTCGTCAAAGAGATTGAATTAGGACAGGATGGCGATTTTCAGGAAACCAGATTTGTTAATATTCTTAACGCAGATTTAGCCAACGATTTAGGCAACCTCCTCAATCGCACCCTAGGCATGGTTAAAAAATACTGCCAAAATATCCCCCCCCAGTTGACTGGCGTAGATATCCCCAACGATAATCGTCTTAAGAATATGGGGACTAATCTAGGGGTTATTGTTGAACAGAAGTATGATGCGCTACAATTTAATCAAGCCTGTGAGGAAATATTAGCGTTGATTCGCGCTAGTAACAAGTTTATCGATGAGAGTGCGCCCTGGAGTTTATTTAAACAGAAACAACAAGCAGCAGTAGAACAAGTCCTCTACGCAGTTTTGGAATCAGTAAGACTCTCTGCCTACCTACTCTCACCGATAATACCGACCTTGAGCAGTAAAATTTATCAACAACTAGGTTTTGTTATTGATTTTAATACTTTCAGGTCGGAGGATGGGGAAAACTTCCCTGATAGTGTCTCTTTTTTCCAACACTGTCAATGGGGATTACCCACAAATCCACAACTAGGAACACCTGAACCGATCTTTTCTAAACTAGAACTGCCGTTAAACGATTCCTAAAGGAATTTTTTGATAACTCTATTTTTTAAGGTCTGTTGTCCTTTCGGATACAACTGGCAAACACCCAACACTAAACTTTTAACAAACAAACGAGGAAAAATAAAATGTTTGATGATTATGATACAGCCCCAGTCTTCACCCCCGAACAAGTGCTAGAAAATCGCGGCCGTGTGGCGATTTTCATCGATGGTTCTAATTTATTTTATGCGGCTCTGCAATTAGGTATCGAAATTGACTACACCAAATTACTTTGTCGTTTAACTGCTGGTTCTCGTCTCTTGCGCGCCTTCTTTTATACTGGAGTTGATCGCACTAACGAAAAACAGCAGGGATTTCTCCTCTGGATGCGTCGCAACGGTTATCGAGTCATCGCTAAAGATCTGGTACAATTACCCGATGGTTCCAAAAAAGCCAATCTCGACGTGGAAATTGCCGTGGATTTAATGGCTCTAGTCGGTTCCTATGATACCGCAGTAATTGTCAGTGGGGATGGAGATTTGGCCTATGCTGCCGATTCCGTCAGTTACCGTGGTGCGCGAGTGGAGGTGGTTAGTTTGCGATCGATGACCAGTGATAGTTTAATTAATGTAGCGGATCGCTATGTTGATCTAGATCAAATTAAAGAAGAAATTCAAAAAACTAGCAAACATCACGTCAGTTATAATAATTTCCCCGTCAGCGTCTTAGACCAAGATCGTAGCAGTCGCTAGACAAATTCAGCAAAAATCAAGTTTAAGGTGGGTAATTCCCACCTTTTTCAGTGATCAGTGATACTAAATCCGGTTATTAAAGACTGATTATTTATTCCCTCTTTTGCCTCTTACCTATTGCCTTTTGCCTGTCCTGATATGTAGCCTATACTCAACAGAGGCTCTCCCAGGTTTGGTGGGTAAAATGTATTCTAAGATACATTCCTCCTAGCGAGGGGGTGGAACGAACCACAAAGACACAAAGGACACAAAGATCGATCGAGCCTATGTAAGTTAAACTCATCACACAGAACCGAGAAGAGCCCAACAGATTTACTATCAAGCGATACTACTGCGTTTTCTCGCTTCCTTATAAGATGTTCCCACATCCTGTAAACCGACTTTAATCATCTGTTGTTCCAAAAGGGCAAAAAAACGCAAGCGATCGCCACCTTTAATCACCGCTAAATTGTGCGCTTCCGCTAAGGCGATCGGATAACCATAACCTTTTAACACCTGGGCCAGTAAAATACTTAAAGAGCGCTCGAGTAATTCTCCCTCCTCCACCACCCAAGCAGGAACCTCTACCCTAGCGATTTCCGTCCCCACATGGAGATAACAGAAGTAAATGCGATGCTCATCCCCATAAAGTTCGAGTATCTTCAAAGAACTGCGCCAAAAAGGACTTCTTTGTCCCGGTTCCAATAAATAACCCCAGAGAGAAGCATCTCGGAGAGGATCGACAACGCGACAAGGGGTTTTTTCTGGGTCTAAATCACCGCAATTGATCAAGCAATTGGGAGTATCATGGGGACAAGACTGTAAACGCAGGAAATTTAAACCTTCCGTGCTACGAGAAGCACTAATATAACCCATAAGCGGGATTCTAGCTGATTTTAAATCGTCCCAAGACTGAAAAATCGGTGGCAAAATTAAATCTTTTGCTTCCGGGGGGAGACTATCGATAAACCAATAGATCAAAGAACCATCCACGAGGGCTAAATTTGGTTCATAATGGGCCCCAGGGGGTTTTACCCAACGGGTAGCCATTTCTGCTAACATTTGGCTTTCTAATACCGTCCGACGATAACTCATCCACTCATCCACGCGAATACCCCACTGTTTAGAAATGTAGAGGTCTTCTGATTTGTAATAGACTTCGGGAATGCTATCGAGGAGCGGGTGCAAATTTTGGCCATAGTGCAACATGATCCTACCGATATTAATTAGATAACAGTAGGCAATTTCGTGGTGAGAAGGGGCAATTTGGGAACCATCCGTGGCAAAAACGCTATGACTTTCGGGAGCGGGAAGGATAGTAACGCGGGTGTCGAGAGGTTCGATCGGTAGCGCGACGGAGAAAATTAGGCGATCATGCCAGTTATGATAGAGTTCTAGCAGTTTTTCCTGTTGCTGTTGAGCCTGTTCTAAAAGAATTTTAGCCCGTTGCACTCGCTCACGACTAGCTGTCACTTCCTGTTGAAAATGTTGACTAATCCCTGGCATTTTTGCCGCTAATTTCGCAAGATCGAGCATAACTATCCTCTCCCTGACTTTTTTTGATTTTATCGCAATTTCCTGTCTCTAGTTATCTTAATGGTGAGATAGGAAGTTTTCCTTTTGGGGAGTCGCTCGTCAATACCAAAAAGGAATTCTGCGTATTTAGACAATATTTCTCCTTAAGATCATTATAGTTTTGATAAGAAATAATTTGCTCATGTTGCATTCTACCAACAATAATACCAGGGTGTATTCCTAGTTGTTCGGCAAATTGATTAATGGCTTTTCTATTCAGAGAATTATTGGCGATAAATCTCTGCCAATCTCCAGGATCAATTAAGAAATTAGCCGCAAAAACATCCGCCTCTTTTTCTTTAATTGTATCTTGAATATCTTTCCCCTCTAAAAATAAAGTTCGTTTCCCATGTAATAAAATATGACCAGCTTCATGAAAAAAAGAAAACCAAAAATGATCATTGGTTTTGTATCGATCGCTCAATTGAATTAAAGCTCTCTGAGAACCTAACCAACGGGTAGCACCGTGTACCCTTGTTTTCGGAAGTTCAGGAACAAAAACCAAGGCAACTCCCGCTGCCGCACAAAGCTCGATCATTTGCGGTTGAAATACCTCGATAGACTTAACAGTTAACGAACGAATTTGTCGCAAGGCATCTCTGAATTTCAACTCGTTGTAATCAGCACAATTAATTTTCGATGCTTCTATTTCTCCTTGACGTAACCATGCTGTTATTGCCCCTCGATCGCTATCAAATGCTTGAGACTTTCTAAAATCAATCGATAAATTTCTCCCCCAAATCTCCTCCCATTGCTCAGGGGAGACAACGGCAAAAAAATTCAAGCTCTCCCGTAATTGCTCTATTTTATCCTCATCAAACTTGAGCCAGCCTAATTCAGTCATCTGGCGATAAGGAATTTGTTTTAACCAGCCTAAATAACCTTTTAATCTTTGATTCTCGTTTTTTCTCGCTAAATATTCCCGATAAAGTCTTTCGCGCTCTATCCAGAAACTGGCGGGAGTTCCTAACACTAACTCTATCTGTAAGGCGGTATCGATAGTAATCTCCGCTTTACCTTTTATTATCTCATTGATAGTCTTTTTTGGTCTGCCCATGCGTTGGGCGAGTTCCGATTGAGACATATTTCTTTCTTCTAGGATTTCGGCAAGGGTTTCTCCCGGTGGAGAAATAAAATCCGGTGCATATCTGTTCTCAATAGTATTAGTCATGGATGTCATCTATGCCAATAAGTAGCTGGTTATAATTAAATTAAAAATGGATTTTAGCTTCGATCCCCCCTGCCCCCCTTGATAAGGGGGGTGCCGATAGGCGGGGGGATCTGACAACTTTTAACGCCTACCTACTTAATTACGACTGCGGTTACTTTCTTCCAATCAATTCCCCCGTCTGCTTTTTGAGGAATCGGTATATTAGCTGGCTCAAAAATTAGTCTGAGAGGATGAACTAAATCTAGAGATAGTTGTCCAGCACGGTTATGTAACAATTCGTGGCAACGTCCCGGCAGCGATCGCATTTCCTTCAGGACAATAACTGCTTTTAAGTCGTCGAGTCTTTGCCTGATTTTCTTAGCCATCTTCTCTCCAGACTGTTTTTTCAGTAGTCTTTGGCTATTGCATTCGTTCTCAAATTTTTTTTCCTTAAAGACAATATCCATTGTAGATGACCCTTGTAATATTGTTAACCTCAAAGGTTAACAATATTTTATGGTAGCCTGTGGTGCATCCAGTACAAAAGCTCTAAATATATCGTTAAGAGCTAATACTCTAGACACCAGTTCTGGAAATGAGGTTAGCTAGAGACAGTTTTTCAGATATTAGCCGATTAATCAGGTGATAATTATCGCTAAAATCGCACTATCAAGCCAAAACAACGAAGCTGTAATTTTATCGTCTAATAACGCCCGAATTGAGTGCCGCCGCTGCCCAAGAAAAAGACAATCTCTAACCTCCGAAACCAGAGAAAAGCACAATAAGCGACTTGACAACAACAGCGGCAATTTGCTATAATGGCCTTTTGTCAACGATTTGACCTTCGGTAACAAGGAGTTCAGAGTAACCTTAGATACAGCCCTATCATGCCCACCATTCAGCAATTAATACGCGACGAAAGATCCAAAGCGAAAAGAAAAACCAAATCTCCCGCCCTCAAACAATGCCCCCAACGTCGGGGAGTTTGTACAAGAGTATATACCACCACACCCAAAAAACCCAACTCAGCCCTGCGGAAAGTGGCTAGGGTACGTTTAACCTCTGGATTTGAGGTGACAGCCTACATCCCGGGCATCGGTCATAACCTACAAGAACACTCGGTCGTCCTGATTCGGGGCGGTCGGGTCAAAGATCTACCCGGAGTCAGATATCACATCATTCGCGGCACCCTCGATGCCACCGGGGTGAAAAACCGTCAAAAGGCGCGGTCCAAGTACGGAACCAAACGCCCCAAACCTGCTGCTAAATAAACAGGAAATTGATTAACCAAAAAAATACTCCCACCGAGTCGGTCAAAGTTAACCCAAGAGACTGAAAACTCGCAGGAGAGGGTTTGAGATGGGCTGTAATCATCCGACTGTCAAGCAAAAGTTAAAGTTAACCTAGAAAATTCAGGAATATTCCGATGTCTCGCCGTAAAAACGTCAAAAAACGTCCTATTCCCCCCGATCCCGTTTACAATAGCTGTTTAGTCAGCATGACCATCCGCCGGATCATGCGATCGGGCAAAAAATCCCTAGCCGCTAACATCGTTTACGATGCCCTGAAAACCGTCGGCGAACGTACCGGTCAAGAACCCCTAGAAGTATTTGAAAAAGCCGTTAAAAACGCCACTCCCCTAGTGGAAGTGAAAGCCCGCCGGGTCGGTGGAGCGACCTATCAAGTCCCGATGGAAGTACGCACCAATCGTGGCAGTACATTAGCACTACGCTGGTTAGTCCATTATGCCAGAACCAGAGGCGGCAAAACCATGGCTGGTAAACTAGCTAACGAGATCATGGATGCGGCCAATGAAACCGGCGGCACGATCAAAAAACGGGAAGAAACCCACCGGATGGCAGAGGCAAACAAAGCCTTTGCCCACTATCGTTACTAAAAAGATACTTTAAAGATACTTTAAGGGCGGTGGACTACACCGCTGCCGCCAAAAAACTGTCAAGAAAAGTATAGAATTGTAAATAGTGTAAAAAATCCTAGAACAAAACCCCATCACTGGCAAGCAAAGCAAGGAGGTTGCTGTGGCACGGACTATCCCGCTAGAGAGAGTGCGAAACATCGGAATCGCCGCTCATATAGACGCGGGCAAAACAACGACAACAGAAAGAATCCTGTTCTACACGGGAGTCGCCCATAAACTGGGCGAAGTCCACGACGGAACGGCAATTACCGACTGGATGGAACAGGAACGGGAGCGGGGAATCACCATCACCGCCGCCGCCATCAGTACCAGTTGGCAAGATCATCGCATCAACATCATCGATACCCCCGGCCACGTCGATTTCACCATTGAAGTGGAACGTTCCATGCGGGTACTCGATGGCGTGGTGGCGGTTTTCTGCTCTGTGGGTGGTGTACAACCCCAATCGGAAACCGTCTGGAGACAAGCCGATCGGTACAAAGTACCCCGGATTGCCTTTATCAACAAAATGGACAGAACGGGAGCGAACTTCTTCAAAGTTTACGAACAATTAAGAGATCGCCTTAGAGCTAACGCCGTTCCCATCCAAATGCCGATCGGCGCAGAAAGCGAACTGAGCGGGATCGTTGATCTCGTCAAGATGCGCGCCTATATATATAAGGACGATCTAGGCAAAGACATAGAAGAAACCGACATTCCCGAAGACTTATTGAAAAAGGCCGAAGAATTCCGCGTGCAGCTGGTGGAAGCAGTAGCGGAAGCCGATGAAGAACTCCTAGAAAAATATCTAGAAGGTGAAGAACTCACCGAAGCCGAAATCAAACGCGGTCTCAGAGAAGGGACGATTGCTGGTACGATTGTTCCCGTCCTCTGCGGCTCGGCTTTCAAAAACAAAGGGGTACAACTGCTCCTCGATGCCGTTGTCGATTATCTGCCCTCACCCTCGGAAGTAGCCGCCGTTAAAGGGATTCTTCCCGATGGCAGCGAGGCAATCCGGGAAGCCAAGGACGATGCGCCCTTCTCGGCCCTGGCCTTCAAAATCATGGCCGATCCCTTCGGTCGTTTAACCTTCCTACGGGTCTATTCCGGTGTACTAGCTAAAGGCAGCTACGCCTACAACTCCACTAAAGGAACCAAAGAACGGATCGCTCGCCTGATTGTCCTCAAATCCAACGAACGGATCGAAGTGGATGAACTGCGCGCTGGTGATCTAGGAGCAGCGATCGGACTGAAAAACACCATTACCGGGGATACCCTCTGTGATGAGAAGAACCCAGTTATCCTAGAATCCCTCTTTATCCCCGAACCGGTTATCTCCGTGGCGGTGGAACCGAAAACCAAACAGGACATCGAGAAACTCAGCAAAGCTCTGCAAGCTCTCTCCGATGAGGATCCCACCTTCCGGGTCAAAGTTGATCCCGAAACCAATCAAACGGTAATCGCCGGAATGGGAGAACTGCACCTGGAAATTCTCGTTGATCGAATGCTCCGGGAATACAAAGTCGAAGCAACGGTGGGCGCTCCCCAAGTTGCCTATCGGGAAACCGTCCGCAAACCTGTACGGGCCGAGGGTAAATTTATCCGTCAAAGTGGCGGTAAAGGACAGTACGGCCACGTTGTCATTGAACTGGAACCGGGTGAACCGGGTTCGGGCTTTGTCTTCGTCTCCAAAATTGTCGGTGGTGCTATCCCCAAAGAATACATCAACCCGTCAGAACAAGGGATGAAAGAAGCTTGCGAATCGGGGATCGTAGCGGGTTATCCTGTCATCGACCTGAAAGCAACCCTGGTAGATGGTTCTTTCCACGATGTGGACTCCTCCGAGATGGCCTTTAAGATTGCCGGTTCCATGGCGATCAAAGAAGCGGTGATGAAAGCTGCCCCCGTTCTCCTAGAACCAATGATGAAAGTCGAAGTGGAAGTACCCGAAGACTTCATCGGTAACGTCATCGGTGATCTTAACTCCCGTCGGGGACAAATCGAAGGTCAAGAAACCGAGACCGGCATCGCCAAAGTCTCCGCTAAAGTTCCCCTAGCGGAAATGTTCGGTTACGCCACTGATATTCGCTCCAAAACCCAAGGACGGGGCATCTTCACCATGGAATTTAGCCATTACGAAGAAGTCCCCCGCAACGTGGCCGAGGCGATTATCACCAAAAGTAAAGGGAACGGTTAATCAGTGACCAGTGACCAGTGAGCAGTAAAGACAAACCGATCATTTAAATTCGATCGGTCAACCCTAATAACTGCTAACTTAAAACTGATCTCTGGTGACTGATTAATGTTCACCCGGCTGAAGAAGAAAAAAAAACAAAGGAACAGAAAGTAAATGGCACGCGCTAAATTTGAACGGACGAAACCCCACGTTAACATCGGTACGATCGGTCACGTTGACCACGGCAAAACTACCCTCACCGCCGCTATCACTATGACCCTAGCGGCTCTGGGTAATGCCCAAGCTAAAAAATACGATGAAATCGATGCCGCTCCCGAAGAAAAAGCCCGCGGGATCACCATCAACACCGCTCACGTTGAGTACGAAACCGCTGATCGCCACTATGCACACGTGGACTGCCCCGGCCACGCCGACTATGTAAAAAACATGATCACCGGTGCGGCACAGATGGACGGTGGCATTCTCGTGGTCTCGGCCGCCGATGGCCCGATGCCCCAAACCCGGGAACATATCCTGCTGGCTCGTCAGGTGGGTGTACCTAACCTGGTGGTCTTCCTCAACAAAAAAGATATGGTGGACGATGAGGAGTTACTGGAACTCGTAGAACTGGAAGTACGCGAACTTCTCACCAGTTACGACTTTGCTGGCGACGATATCCCCATTATTGCCGGTTCTGCGAAAGAAGCCCTCGACTACATGACCAAAAATCCCAAGGCCCAAAAAGGCGATAACGAGTGGGTGGACGCAATTTATGAATTAATGGAAGCGGTAGATAGCTATATCCCCACCCCCGAACGGGATATCGATAAACCCTTCCTGATGGCGGTAGAAGACGTATTCTCGATTACTGGTCGGGGGACGGTGGCTACCGGTCGGATCGAACGCGGTATTGTGAAAGTGGGTGATAACGTGGAATTGGTCGGGATCAGAGAAACTCGCCCCACCACCGTCACCGGGATCGAAATGTTCAAGAAAAGTCTTGAGCAAGGGATGGCCGGTGACAACGCTGGTATCCTCCTGCGTGGTATCCAAAAAACCGACATCGAGCGCGGCATGGTGATCGCTAAACCGGGTACAATCAAACCCCACACCCAGTTTGAGGGGGAGGTGTATGTATTAACTGCAGGAGAAGGTGGTCGTCACACTCCTTTCTTTAAAAACTATCGTCCTCAGTTTTATGTGCGGACAACCGACGTAACTGGGACGATCCAAGACTACACCGCCGATGATGGCAGCACTGTAGAAATGGTCATGCCGGGAGACCGGATCAAAATGACCGTGGAACTGATCAACCCGATCGCTATTGAACAGGGTATGCGCTTCGCTATTCGCGAAGGTGGTCGCACCATCGGTTCTGGCGTTATCTCGAAAATTATCAAGTAGGCTAATCTACTAATTAACGGGGCAGTGAATTTAAAAGCTGCTCCGTTACTGTCTTTATTTTGTACCTTGACAATTGCAATAGGTGAAATTATGGCTACGCTACAACAACAGAAAATTCGCATTCGTTTGAAGGCTTTTGACCAGCGCTTACTCGATACTTCCTGTGAGAAGATTGTCGATACTGCCAATAGAACTAACGCCACAGCGATCGGACCGATTCCCCTACCGACAAAAAGAAAGATTTATTGTGTCCTGCGTTCCCCTCACGTTGACAAGGACTCCCGTGAACATTTTGAAACCCGCACCCATCGCCGCATTATTGATATTTACCAACCCTCTTCTAAGACAATCGATGCCTTGATGAAATTAGATTTACCCGCAGGGGTTGATATTGAAGTTAAATTGTAAAAAATGCCAAAAAGATGTTATCGCTAACATCTTTTTTTCTTCCCCACTATCCCATAACTTTTAAACAGGATTTTTGATAAAAGGAAGTTAATGAACTACCCCGCCGCAAGCGGACGGGGTATCAGAATCAAAATAGACTCAATTGTAGATTTTGGTGTAGCTGCAGGTATTCTTTATCTTGTTCTTTTACATATCTCGCTATCATACCTTCATCCC
>NZ_JADEVX010000056.1:0-25249 GCF_015207925.1 Microcystis sp. LEGE 00066
GAATTGGGGAAGTGGGGAAGTGGGGAGCCTTTTTTCAGTAAACAGTAATGGGTGAACTGATAACTGATAACTGATAACTGATAACTGATAATGGCTTCGATCGGTTTTCTCAGCTATTGACAAGGGTTCCCCTAAAAGCCTACAAGTATTTTGGATAGGTATGGCCATTGAGGAACCGACCAAAATATGAAAATAAAGACAAGATTACGCGAATGGGGCAAATTTTTCTTAAAAAGCGGTGCTAGTATCGCCCTAGCACTATTTTTAATCTTAAGTCTGTTCACGGTTAAGGGGACTACTCCTGCTTTAGCTGTGCTTGCTCAGGGTGACGCGGTAACGGATCCCACTGCTATTTTACGCAATGCCTTACCCATAGATAATAAACCAATTCGTCAAGTGCAACAATCGATCGAAGATATTGCCAAACATCTGCGGGCCAAACGTTGGAGTCCGATTAAAAAAGATGTCAAGGATGCCAATTATGCCCTTTCTACCAAAAGCAAGGCTATCTTAGATAGTGTTCCCGAAGCAAGTAAAAGCCAAGGGGAGGAATTAATCGAAAAACTGAAAACGGGAGTGGCAGCCCTGGATACGGCCGTAGAAGCGAAGGATAAAGAAGCAGTTTGGTCAACCAGACGAGAATTGCTCAATAATATCACCGCTTTAGAAGAATTAATGGTGGTGGGGTTTCCCTTTAACGTTCCCCCGGAATACGCTAACTTGCCGCAATTGCGAGGACGTGCCACCGTAGAGATGCAGACCACCAAAGGAGATTTAACCATCGTTGTGGATGGTTACAGCGCTCCGATTAATGGGGGTAACTTTGTGGATTTAGTCCAACGGGGTTTTTATGACGGTTTACCCTTCATTCGCAGCGAAGATAATTTCGTTGTCCAAACTGGGGATCCCGTAGGTGCAGAAGAGGGATTTATTGACCCGAAAACTAAGCAATATCGCTCTATTCCCTTAGAAATTTTGATTAAAGGGGAAGAAGAACCAGTTTATGGCAATACTCTCGAAGAATTAGGGATTTACTTACCTAGTCTCGCTTTGCCTTTTAACGCTTTTGGTGCGTTGGCCCTAGCGCGTCCGGATACCAATCCTAACGGAGGTTCCTCGCAATTCTTTTTCTTTAAATTCGATAATGAATTAACTCCTCCGGGGTTTAATCTCATGGATGGTCGTTATTCGGTTTTCGGCTATTTAGTCGAGGGAAAAGATGTGTTAGAAGAACTTACCAATAAGGATAAGATTATCAACGCTAAAGTGGTTTATGGCTTAAATAATCTCGTGCAACCTAGCTAGGGTTGGCGTTTTTAACTAGGTCTTGTCAAGGCAAAAAATTAGTCAAGATAGGGGAAGCAGCTCAGATTCTGGGTGATTCCCCCGATACCTAGGATCGTTTCATTCTCTCATCGGAATAAATATCTGAAAGTTTTTCAAAACGTCGTGCTTTGTAGGTTGATTCATGAATCAACCTACAAAGAATCAACCCTTGATAAGGGGGGGTGCTGATCCCCCCTTAATCCCCCCTTGATAAGGGGGGTGCTGATCCCCCCTTAATCCCCCCTTGATAAGGGGGGGTACCTGACAACTTTTAACACCTACCTACTTAAGATTATTAATTCCGCAATCTATCGCCCTGATTATTATTGCTTTGATAGGGGCAAAAGTTATTTAATTAACATTAGTTTTATCTAAGTTCCCCTTTCCCTTAATCCTCGTTCATATCCCCAATCAGCAACGCCTAGGGAGAGTTTGCCGATAGCCAAGGGCTAAGAGATGACAGAGTTGGTGATATAGTAACTAAAGATCACATTTAAATCTAACCTTGCCATAGATGCACAAATCTCGAATCTGGCAACCCCAAAAATCTCCCGTCTCTAACATCAGTTTTAGCGATGAAATGAGGTAAGAATTTTGACGAAAATACTTAGCGATCGCATTGCCGTTTATCTGCTCATCGGTGGACTCCTGTTTAGAATCATCATCGCCCTGGGGCTTTATCCGGGGTACGATGAGGCCTATTATTACGTTTACAGCCATAATCTGGATTGGAGTTATTTCGATCATCCGCCAATAGTAGCGATTTCCACGGGTTTGGGGACTTGGATCACGGGATTAGTCAATCAATTTACCATTCGCTTCGGGACTCTCCTTTTCTATACTGGCAGCCTCTGCTTGCTATATCTGACAGCTTTAAAATTGTTCAGTCTGCCGGTCGCCAGAATGACTTTAGCGATCGCCACTCTCATCCCCATCTATGGGATTGTCTTCGGGATTCTCTCGCAGCCAGATAGTCCTTTAATCTTTTTTTGGTCATTAACAGTCTATTTAGCTGCCCAAGAATTCTGGCCAATTCGGGAAAAAAACTATCATCCTAGCTATCGTCTCGCTTATATTGGACTTGCCGTAGGATTGGCGGTTTTAAGTAAATATCACGGCTTTATTTTGGGCTTTGGTTTAGTTTTATTTTGTCTGACCACTCCCCGCTATTGGCCTGTATTTAGATCCCCTTGGTTGGGATTAGGATTTATTCTTTTTTTGATAACTTTATTGCCGATTATCTACTGGAATATTAACCATGATTGGATCTCCTTTCGCTTTCATTTAGAAGACCGTTTTTCTGGAGAACCCAAAACCTTTAATATTCTCGGTATTCTCTCGGTTATTGGCATTAGTATCGCCACGATGTTTCCTCCTTTTGGTCTGCCGATGTGGTGGGTGACATTTAAAAGCTTTGCTGAACAAATTCCTAACTTTCTCTCGAAAAAAAGATTTTTTCAGCGAGATGAAGAATCACTCAAAAAATGGTTAATTCTCTCAGTTTCTCTGCCTTTAATCCTGGGAATGCTTTATGTGGGTGCTTCCTATTATCTCGCCCCTAGTTGGATTTTACCCGGGTTCTGGTCCTGCACGATTTTATTAGGAGAAAAGGCCAATACTTGGCAGCAATCTTCTCGAATCTGGGTAAAAAGATGGTTATGGGGGTCAGGAATTTTTATCGTTACTGTTTTATCTATAGCAATGCTTCACGTTACTTTTGGCACTTTCCAAAAACCCAGTCAATACGCAATTTTTGGGGGAATTATTGCCCCAGAACAGGACCCTTCTCGGGAAATTGTCGATATCGATCAACTGCGCCAAGGCTTTGCTAATTCGCCCGAATTATTAGCGCTCTTAAAAGATTCTAGCTTCGTTTTTACCCATAATTTTTATGTGACAGCATGGCTAGATATGGCTCTTTATCCCCTAGTTCCTATTCCCGTCACTTGTTTTAACAACGATCAAAGAGGTTATCAAATTTGGTTTAATCCTCAAGAATGGATCGGTAAAAATGGTTTATTAATTACTACGAATAGTTCTCTAGAAAGACCAGAAATAATCGATCGCTACCGTCCCTATTTCCAAGATATAACTAAAGTAGCTGTCATTCCGATCAAGCGCGGTGGTGTCGCCATCGAACAATTTCATGTTTACCAAGCTAAAGGACTAATTAAAACTTATCCTTAAAGCAGTTATAGCGGGTAGGGGATAGATAAATTAGTTCATAAATACTGAGAACTTCTATCTCCTGAATTTTGTAAACTTTTTTACTTTTTACTTGATAAATATGTCCATTCATCGGGTGCGTATTGCTAGAGATAAAGGGGAATTTGTCCAGTCCTTAGTTAATTTTAATCAGGGAATTGGTCCCTTTCAAACCTATGCTGATGTCATCGCTTTTGCGGCGGCTTTAGGGGTAAGATATCAAGAGAGGGTGGCGATAGAAAATGTAGCGAAGGAACCCTCACCTATTAACCTGGAAATTTTTATTTCTCGTGGCTACGATACCCTAATCAAATTATTGGCAGTTAATGAATTGCAAGACACAAAAATTCTTTCTCCCCACGGGGTAGATTCGGAAGCTTTGCGAGTGACAATTTTCGAGGAATATGCCAACGCCGGTTTAGCAAGATTAGAACGAGAATTGCGCGGTGCGGTAGATTATACTGAAAGATTATTGTTAATTATCAGTCAAGAACGTTTTCGAGAAATTACTGCCACAACGGAATTCGATTTAGGCAGATTTTTGTAGGAGAAATCTTAGTTATTCCTATGGGAGGAAAACAATCGATTGTAAAGCCTTTTATTGATTTCGTATAGTAACCAAATAATTAAAAAACAGACAGAGATGAATATCAAAGGTTTTTTAGTCAGTAAATTCTGCAAACTCCAGAATAGTTGCTGCGGTTGAGTGACTAGATACCAACTATTCAGTCGGAGAAACCGTCCTAAATAGATACCGATCGCACTTAAAAAATGGAGGGTTATTTCTAGGGGGAAAACTGCTGAATTTAGCTGACTTTGCTGACAATAACTTTTTAAATTAAGTAAGGAGAGAACGTATAACTGAAAGCCAAGAAAAATAAAGATACTATACTGGGGAATTAAAACTAAAAAAAATAAACTTTTGGCGTAATCCTGCTGAACATAAAAGATTAAATGAATGCTATCGGTGAGAATATAGGGAGCATTGGGTAAAAAAAGCACAAAAACTAAGAGAATTAACCACCAAAGTAGGGAACGATCGAGAGTGATCCTAAATAGCCAAAAGCTGAGGATAAAGGGGATAAAGGCCAGAAAAGAATTCCAGATAATCCTCCCGGTGCTAAGGTTAAATAATTGCCAAGCATTGTGCCACCAATCCCTCGTTAAAATCATCATTAAATCTGCCCAAATCATCTCTTAAATACCAGTCTCCTCTAGGGTTGATAAATATCTTAACCAATTTTTTAAAGATTCCGGAAAAGGGATTCTTTGTCTATTGGTGGGATCGATGCACACATGGCGGGTTTTCGCTTTTCCGACCATGATTTCAGCCAAATAAATTTTATAATGCAATTGAAACTCGTTGTCGCTTAGGGATCGGGCAGTGAAATTAATCTCTATGCGATCACCACAAAAAAGAGGACGAAAAAACTGGATTTCCGCTTGAGTAATCGGTAGGGCAACTGGAGAATCTTTCAAAAAATCCTTGATATTGATGCCAAATTGTGCTAAAGAAAACTCGTAGGCTTCATGACAGATTGAGAGAAGATGGGCAAAATAAACCACACCGGCCGCATCGGTATCGGCCAGATAAATTAGGCGCTCGTAGGACATAAAAAGCTTATTGTCTTTCTAGAAAGGTTAAACTATCTTGTAGTTGTCTTAACTCGTCTCGATGGGCTTTGACAGTTAATTCCGTTTGCTGAGATTTACTTTCCACTTTAAAAGCCACTTCTTCTAAACGGCCGACTTTTTGCCAATAGAAAACACCCGCGAGGGGAGATAAACCCACAAGAGCAAAAATATAGGGATTAGTATCAGGAAATAACACCGACAACACCAGTGAGAAGCAAAATAAACCCAAGGCCGCCAAAATTGTCAAAAATATCGCTAGAAAGGGGCTAGGCGGCACAAAACCCTGTAATCTGACAATATTTTGTTCGGGTTCGATCGCCTTGACTTGATAGGAACGTCGGTCAAAATAGTCTCGCAGTTGTTCTAATAGTTGGTCGTCACTGGTACTGGTAAGATAGACACGCTGTTCGATACGCTCTTTGACGGAACCGCGAATAAAAAAGAATAATCCCACCATCAGCAGGAGAGTCAGAAAAAAAGTTGAGGAAAGAACGGGGGTATCCATGGCGGCGGTTAGGAGCAAAAAAACTTACAATTAATCCTAATTATCCTAACCTATCTTCTCCCCCGATTCAGAAGATAGATCCTAGGAGCAAAACCTCGATCGAGAATCAGAAAAATTTAACCCCAAGGCAGATTCATGGGCAACAATCTATTAACAGGATTAATCGAACCCTTACAGTATAGTTTCATGCAGAGATCCCTAATTGAAGCTATCATCGTCGGGATCATTTGTGCGGTGGTGGGAACCTACCTGATGGTACAACGTTTGGCCCTCTTGGGCGATGCCATCAGTCACTCGGTCTTACCCGGATTAGCGATCGCTTTTATTGGTAATTTTAATCTTTTACTGGGTGCTTTACTAGCCTCAATGGTCAGTACCCTACTGATTAACTTAATCCGTAATCGTTCCCCAATCAAAGAAGATGCGGCCATGGGAATCGTTTTCTCGGCTTTTTTTGCCCTTGGCATCACCCTGATCACTCTCATCCAAAAAAACAACAAAATTGACCTTAATCACTTTCTCTTCGGCAATATTCTGGGTGTTACTGCTGACAACATCCGCGATACCCTAATTATTGCCGTTATCGTTTTATTAACCGTTTTGCTCCTGTATAAAGAACTATTATTCTACACTTTCGACAAAATCGGGGCGCAAGCGGCAGGTTTACCAGTAAATTTATTAGATTTAGGCTTAATGCTCCTGATTGGTCTGACAATCGTTGCTAGTCTGCAAGCGGTGGGAGTAATCCTCGTTTTGTCCCTTTTGATTACCCCCGCAGCCACTGCCTATCTTTTAGTTACCCGTCTCCATCAAGTCATGGGTATGGGTGTGGGTGTGGGTATTATTTCTAGTATCAGTGGGATGTATTTAAGTTATTACTGGAATTTACCCTCTGGACCAGCGATCGTGCTTGTCACTTTTACCCTATTTATGTTGGCCTTTTTATTCAGTCCCCGTCAAGGAATTTTCACTCATCCCGCTAGTCTAGGTGGTCAACTTTCTATCTGGGTAGAGATGAAAAATTTGTTGAGACGGCGTTAGTTTGCAGGAGAAGGTGGTAGTGATCAAAAAAAGCCAACGGCCGAGATAACTGCCATAATTTGCCAGATTTTTCGAGGCTCCTACTCTGATATTGTGTTGATTTCATCGTTTCATATTGTACTTAAGCGACATACCAGACCACAGCATTAGGTTAATTCTTCCCCACAAGAATCTGATATTGGAAAATAGCCATTTGACCTCTTGTATTGGGTAGCTCTTGGATTCATTAGCCTGTACAGCTAGTCTCCGCTAATTTCTACCAATGTCTCACCAGCAGCTAAAAGTTCTAAAGCCCTGGGTAAAGTCTCACTCAAGATTTCACGCAACCGGGCATTAGAGGTATTGCCACAAGTCAGCCAAATAATTTGTGGGGGCGAACCAAGTCGCTCAACTAAATCTACAAAATCGCTGTCTTTGGTCATTAGGATAGCTCTTTGAGCTTTTGCAACCTGAAAGATTTCAGTATCTTCAGCATCTCTCAGTCCAAGATCACGCAAAGCCACAACTTCAATCTCAAGTGTAGTGCTAATCCAGGTTGCAATTGCAGGAGACAAATGTGCGTCAACCCAAATTGTCATGCCAGTAAAACCGGGTGATTAAGCTTCCGCGAGGCATATAAAAGCGCCGCTTTCAAATCGTCTGCCTCAAGATCAGGCATTTCATCTAGAATTTCTCTCGCGCTTAAACCTGCCGCGAATAGATCTAACACATCTGATACCCGGATTCTCATTCCTCGAATACAGGCACGACCACCGCACTGCCGAGGATTAACTGTAATTCTCGAAAGCAATTCCGCCATTACAAGGTAGCTCTTACGATCTTTACCTTTATTGTGAACTAGAGTGCTAAAAGTTTCAACAAAATAGGTTAGGCATAGTTCACCTTGTCAATTATGAAAAATTTTGACATCCTCACCGCCCGGCCCCGGCGGTGAGGATGTCAACACTCTTTAAACTCCTGGCCACACAAATCCCAGACGCTGAACTGCAATTCATCTTCTCCGCATCAGAGTAACCAATTTGGTCGCCCTACGACGCAACGGCAGCAGCAAACATTCTGATGCAGATGATTCAGGATGACCAATGGGCATCTGCTTATGCCTAGTAAAGTTGAGTTTCCCTTTTCTGAGGATGACACATTACCGACAATTCTTATTATTCTCAGTATCGTGCTTGTGTTTAGTATTGATGGAGAAAAGTAATGCTAATTTTTTTGGGAAAATTAGTTAACCGAGGAGTATAACATATAATTAATTTGTAAGAGTTCGAGTTAACTTGGTTAGGGCTATGGATTTATTAAAAAATCGGTTTGTGCAGTCGTTGGGAGTCGGGGCGTTTTTTTATCTCCTAATGCTTTCCTTAAATTGGGTGGTGTTGTTCACCCTGAGAATTCTTGAATCTTTTTCTAGTTGGTATCGATACCGCGCCGCTCCCTATTCCTTCCAAATCAGTATCGGGGTGACTCTGGCCTATTTGCTGATCACGGCCCTCTTGAGTAGCCGGCGTGATTAGTAGTAAAACGTAGTGGATTGTTTCAGCTAATTTGGTGTATTAGAAAAATGCTATAAATTCTATAATCTAAGACTTTAAGCCGAAATCTATTGCCCTATTTTAGCTGAAACAGTCCAGTAGGGTGCGTTAGACTGGGGCAGACGATTCAGGATGACCAAGAGGCATCTGCTCATGCCTAGTAAAGTTGAGTTTACCTTTTCTGAGGATGAAGATTGAGATATTCAATTAAAATGCAAGATGTAGTAGCTGTACTACGGGCATCTTGGCCGTTGTAGCAGCGAACGAGACGTTCGCACTATAGGTATCTACGAATTAATTATAAGCTAGACATCTCCAAAAATTATAACTCAGTCACAGCCTGCTTTTGGTTTATGTACTAACTCAACAGTTCGATGGCTGGAATGTATATCTATCGTTGCTAATTCAATTTTACTGAAAAAATATGAGGCAAATGAACTACCCCGCCGCAAGCGGACGGGGTATCAGAATCAAAATAGACTCAATTGTAGATTTTGGTGTAGCTGCAGGTATTCTTTATCTTGTTCTTTTACATATCTCGCTATCATACCTTCATCCCCATGCTTTCCTACCGTACTTGCGTAATATCCATCACTCCAAAACTCTCCTCCCCACAACTGCTTTTTCACTTGAGGACACTTTTTGAAAATTTCTCTCGCCGTTATACTTTTAATCATTGTCACTATCCTTGTCACACTATAGGTCGGTACTGATTGCACCAGAAAATGCACATGATCTTTATCCACTCCAATTTCTACAAACTTTATCTCGTATCGTTTTTCCATCTCTAGACAGACTTCTTTCAACAAGCTATCTACCTGTTCGTCGAAAACGGCTTTACGATATTTGGCTGGGAACACTAAATGATATAGCAAAACACTTACATTATGGCTCTTATGGATGTATTCACTCATTTTTCTATTGTACGCCGCGAGCGGCGGGGAATTAGACCCGAAGAGATTAAAATAATTTTTATTCGGATAGATTCCTTAACTAGAAAGACTTTTAGTCTTGAGATAATATTAGGTCGAGGTCTGCTGTTCCTAATTTAAATTGCTTGTTGAGACGCGGCAAGAGGCAAGAGGCTTCGACCGTGAGCTCAGCCGAACGGCAAAAGGCAACAGTAAAGCGATTGGGGGAGGTTCGGCTAATTTAAGAATAAGCGGTTTAAATGCGTCTTAGCTTACCTACCTATGAGGAGTATTTTTAATTTTTTTTTGGACATGATCAGGATACCAACTTGTGAATCCTGACGTTGTAATCAAAAGGAAATAACTGATAATTTCATAACCCAGTTCAGGAAGGATAAGTTTTTCCATCTTTCCCCAGGCTAAAATGGCGTTAATTGTGAAAGTTAAACCCCAAGCTGAACTGATGATCATATTGATTTTGATAAAAGTTGGATTGTTCCACAGGGAGGGATCAACTTCTTGTTTAGCATATTCTATCGTAAAGGGTTTGCCGAAAATTATGCTCAGCCAGGCAGAGATAGCCAGTAAACCAGAAGCTCCAAGCCCTATATGTTTGACAACCCACATATTATTGAAAACAATCACGGCTAACGAGGCGGAGGAAAAGAAAAACAACCCCACCCATAAAGTTACCCCTCGGTTGCACCGAGTAACGCCCATGATAATGCTCAGAACTAAGGCGATAATCAATGCTAATTTAAGACGAAATAAGCTACCGTGGGCAATAAAAAGAAAAGCCAGCCATGGACCAAATCCCAAGAGCAGTTTTAAAAATGACATAATTTGCTTTTTCATGATTTTATTTTATTGCTTTTTCACAAAATATAGTCATTTCAGATAAGTCTGATACAGTAAAACGGAGGGTGCGTTAGACGGCAAAAATTGCTGCTGTGACTCGAAGGTGACAATCCGTCGTAACGCACCACCTATGATCAAAACTTACTCATACCGGCGGTTACGTTTGCGGATAATCCAGAGGATAAACCAGATAACTAGGACAAGTAGAGCTATTTTTGAGACGGGAGCCAGATATTCTTCCACAAGGGGGTAATTCTTCCCTAAAAAGTAACCTGCTGCCGTTAAAAAAACGACCCAGAGAGTCGTGCCGATGGTGGAGTAAACTAAAAAGGGAATCATCGCCATGTGATTCATCCCGGCGGGTAGGGAAATCAAAGTTCGTACTCCAGGGACCAAACGACAGAGTAAAACCGCTTTACTACCGTGACGGTTAAACCATTGATTGGCTTTTTGAATATCTTTAGCAGAAACGGTAATCCATTTGCCGTATTTATCGGCTAGTTTTTCGATTTTTTCCTCATCCACAACCCGACCGAGATAATACCAAGGTAGCGCTCCGACTACGGTTCCGACAATCCCCGCTACCACTGCCGGAATAAATTCCATTTGTCCCTCATGGACGGTAAAACCCGCTAGGGGCATAATTAATTCCGAGGGAATGGGAGGAAAAAGATTCTCTAAAAACATCAATAGGGCTATGCCTAAATAGCCCATAGAAGTCATTGTACTTGTAATCCATTCAGTCATATTTTTGAGGATTTAGAAAACAGTTTTAAAGTAAAGTATTTTCAGTGAACTGACAACCGATAACTAATAACTGATAACTGATAACTGATAACTGATATTAGGTTCCGGAAGTCCAGGAGTTGATATATTCTAATTGGGCTTCGGTGAGGGTATCGATTTCAATCCCCATGGCTTGCAGTTTCAAGCGGGCGATTTCTTGGTCTAATTCGTAGGGAATTGAGTAGATGCCGGGGGCCAATTTACCTTGATTTTTAACCAAGTATTCTACACCGATCGCCTGGTTAGCGAAACTCATATCCATAACGGCACTAGGATGACCTTCGGCGGCTGCCAAGTTAACTAGGCGACCTTCACCGATAACAACGACGGATTTACCGCTTTTTAGTCTATATTGTTGGGTAAAGTTGCGAACTTCCTTAACATTATCGGCTTTTGCGCCCAAAGCTTGCAGGTCGATTTCAATATCAAAGTGACCGGAGTTGGAAACAATCGCCCCATCTTTCATCAGGTCGAAATGTTCAGCCCGGATAACGTGCTTGTTACCAGTAACAGTGATGAAGATATCTCCTTCTTTAGCGGCTTCATCCATGGGCATAACCCGGAAACCGTCCATCGCTGCTTCAATGGCCCGCACAGCGTTAATTTCGGTGACAATTACATTAGAGCCTAAACCTTTGGCCCGCATAGCCACACCTTTACCACACCAACCATAACCAGCCACAACCACGGTTTTACCAGCAAGAAGGATATTGGTGGCGCGAATGATACCATCAAGGGTAGATTGACCTGTACCGTAGCGATTATCAAAGAAATGCTTGGTTTCTGCGTCGTTAACGTTCATTGCGGGGAAGGATAACACCCCGGCTTTGAGCATGGCTTGCAAACGGACGATACCGGTGGTAGTTTCTTCGGTAGTACCGATAATGTCGGGTAATTGGTGACTTCTTTCTTTAACTAGGGTGGCCACTACATCACAACCATCATCGATGATAATCTGGGGTTTATGATCGAGGGCGATTTGAACGTGACGGTGATAGGTGTCGTTATCTTCCCCTTTGATTGCATAAACGGGGATACCGTAATCAGCGACTAAACAAGCGGCCACATCATCTTGGGTGGAAAGGGGATTACTGGCAATCAGTAACGCATCAGCGCCACCGGCTTTGAGTGCGATGGCTAAATTGGCGGTTTCGGTGGTAACGTGACAGCAAGCGACTAAACGCAGTCCAGCAAAGGGTTTTTCGATGGCGTAACGTTCGGCTAATTGACGCAAAACGGGCATTTCCCGTCCGGCCCATTCGATGCGCTGTTTGCCGATGGGGGCTAAACTAATATCTTTGATGTCGTATTTCTGTTGAACTGGTGTTGCTACCATAAGGGGTTTTCCTTAAATACAAGCCTCGGCTATTGGTTAATTTAACTTAACATTGTCTGGGGATTTTCGCCAATGTCAAGCTTTCCACCGGTTTTTTATATAGGAAAAAGTTATCAATCAGATTTACACTGGGTTACGCATTTTTTAATAACCGTGTTCAGACAGAAATTCTAAGCTAATCTCGGTAGGAGGGTGATAAGAGCGTATTCCTAGCAATTTTTCCACATATTTGCCTAAAATATCCCCTTCTAGATTCACCCAATCGCCTAATTTTAAATGGGAAAGATTGGTTTCGGCGTAGGTGTGGGGGATGACTGCCACTTTAAACCAGCTGCCGTAGGCATCACAATCGGCCACGGTTAAACTGATGCCATTAACAGCTATACTGCCCTTACCGACTATATAACGAGCTATGTAGCTATTCCACTGCTCTTCTAGGGAACTAGGGGCAGCAAAGGTCATTTCCCACGAATTAGCCACGATTATCGATTCGACTAAACAGCCAATACCGTCCACATGACCGGTGACAAAATGACCGCCGATTTTACTACCCACCCGCAAAGAGGTTTCTAGGTTAACGTTGATTTCTGTTTTAATCCTTCGTCCCAAAGTAGTGCGCTGTAGGGTTTCCGGGGAAGCGGTGGCCACAAAACCCTCTGAGAGAATTTCCTCGACTGTCAAACAAACCCCATCCACAGCCACACTATCACCAATCATTAAATCTTGGAGAATTGTATCAGAGGATACAGACAAATATAGTCTATCAGTATCCACGACCCGAATTTTTCCCAAGGCTTGAATTAATCCTGTAAACATCGGCTTTTTTCTCGACTATAAATCCTTATGAGTGAAAGATTGGGCATTTTCCCCAGAATAATCGGCGACAATATGACCATCTCCCACTAATTGATATTTGTAGGTCACTAATCCCTCTAATCCCACTGGACCACGGGGGGGCATTTTTTGGGTACTGATACCCACTTCGGCCCCAAAACCGTAACGGAAACCATCGGCAAATCGCGTGGAACAATTATGAAAAACTCCGGCGGCATCGACTCGATCGCTAAAGGTTTTGGCCGTGTTAAAATTTTCGCTGACAATGGCTTCCGTGTGTCGAGAACCGTAATAATTAATATGTTCGATTGCCGATTCTAGACTATCAACAATTTTAATTGACAGAATTAAATCACTATATTCGGTTTGCCAGTCTTCTTCTGTGGCCGATGGTACGTTAATAATCTGACGAGTTGCTTCATCTCCCAATAATTTAACCTTTTTTTCCTCTAATGCTCGGGCCACTGCGGGTAAAAATTGTCTAGCGATGTCTTGATGAACCAATAAAGTTTCAATGGTATTACAAGCGGCAGGATATTGGGTTTTACCATCAACGGTAATCCTAATTGCTTTGCTTAAATCGGCTTCTTTGTCGATGTAGAGATGACAGATACCATCGGCATGGCCGAGGACAGGAATGCGGGTATTATTTTGGATATAACGAACAAATTCGTTAGAACCTCTAGGAATAATTAAATCGATGTATTGATCAAGTTTTAATAGTTCCTGAATTTCTTCTCTTGTTGTTAACAATTGCACCGCCGCCGAATTAACTTTAGTTTGACTCAATGCCTGATGAATAATTGTTACTAAAGCTTGACAAGAACGGATCGCTTCTTTCCCCCCTTTTAAAATAACGCCATTGCCGGATTTTATCGCTAAACTGGTAATTTGAATTAAAGCATCGGGACGAGCTTCAAAAATAACCCCTAAAACCCCTAAAGGACAGGTTATTCTCCGCAGAATTAAACCTTGATCTAATTCCCGGTTAATTTGCATTGTAGCTAAAGGATCTGCTAATTTAGCCAGATCTCGCACCCCGGCAATGGCGGTTTTTAATTTGCCAGGACTTAACTCTAAACGCGCACATAAAGCTGGAGATAATTCCATCGCCTTGGCTGTTTGAACATCGGCGATATTCGCTTCTAGTATTTTATCAGCATTGGCAGTCAAAGCCTCAGCAATAGCCTCTAAAGCTTCATTCCTTTCTTCTTTAGTCAGAATAGCCAGTTGACGACTCGCTTGACGGGTTTCTCTGGCGATTTCGGGGAGGGATAGAGAAGTTGTAACCATAGAAAATTAAAAGTAATAACCGCTATCTTGTTTATTTTATCTTATTTTTGATCAAGTTTCAGGGTCATTAGACCTCTGGTAAAAATCAAAAATTGTTGTTAGGGTTAGGAGTCGGTAGTCAGGAGAATTAAGGATGAATAATAGTCAATTAAATGGTCTATTTACAGATTTGGCTCTCTTGAGTTTGGTGGGTAAAATGTACTCTAAGATACAGTCCTGCCAGCGAGCGACTGGAACGAACCACAAAGACACAAAGGACACAAAGATCGATCCTATATAGGTTAAACTTATCAGACAAAGAATAAGAAAAACCTGATTTTAGGCAATTTAATCTTTATTTTGGAGGTTTATTGAAGGTTATCAACTCTTGCCATGATCATAATAAATCTAGTTAACTAGAAAAAATAGCCGAAATTAGTGATTTTTCTATCCTAGACCTGTAGAGACATTATCGTTAACATCCCTACAGAATCTAGACTATCTAGACCGGATTGGCAATCAGACAGTTAGATACTTCTTGACGCGCCCAATTATCGGCGGCTAAAATGTCATCTAGGCTAGGGGTAGAACTGTTATGAATTGTAAAGCGATCGCAAGCTTTTTCGATCACCCGGGGAATATCTAAGAAACTAATCTTTTCTTCTAAAAATAATGCTACCGCTTGTTCATTGGCCGCATTTAATACTGCTGGCATTGCCCCACCCGCGCGGCCGGCAGCATAAGCTAATCCCATACAGGGATATTTTTGATGATCGGGTTCTTTGAAAGTTAAACTGCCGGCTTTAACTAAATTTAAAGGTTCCCAATCCGTATAAATTCTTTCGGGCCAAGACAAGGCATATAACAGGGGTAAACGCATATCTGGCCAGCCTAATTGGGCTAAAACCGAGGTATCCTGTAACTCAATTAAAGAGTGAATAATACTTTGAGGATGAATAACAATATCGATCGCATTATAATCGACACCAAATAAATAATGAGCTTCGATAACTTCTAGACCTTTATTCATTAAAGTAGCCGAATCAATGGTGATTTTTCTGCCCATAGACCAGTTAGGATGTTTCAGGGCATCAGCTACGGTTACTTGCGGCAATTTTTCCACTGGTAAATCCCGAAAAGCACCCCCAGAAGCGGTGAGAATAATCTTTTTTAATCCCCCAGTGGGAACTCCCTGTAAACATTGAAAAATAGCCGAATGTTCCGAATCAGCAGGTAATAATTTAACTCGGTGTTTTTCCACTAAAGGCAGCACCACCGGACCGCCAGCAATCAGGGTTTCCTTATTAGCGAGGGCGATATCTTTACCGGCAGTAATAGCGGCAATCGTGGGCAGCAATCCCGCACAACCAACAATTCCCGTGACGACGCTTTCGGAATCGCCATAACGGGCCACTTCGATTACTCCTTCCTTTCCTGCTAGGATAATCGGGGTATAGTCAAGGTCGGAAATTAGGCTTTTCAGGTCTTCTAGTTGACTTTCGTTATTAATCGCCACGATTTGCGGGCGAAATTGCCGAATTTGCTCCGATAGTAGTTGAATATTATTACCCGTGGCTAATCCCACCACTTGAAACTTATCGGGATGATCGGTGACAATATCGAGAGTTTGAGTTCCGATCGAGCCTGTAGAGCCTAAAATCGAGATTTTTTTCATAGAAACTTCATATAATTTGGGGATTAGCTTTTAATATACGTTCTCTGGGGTCCTTCCGGCACGTCAGCGTCAATATTAAATATTTGTTAAAAAACTTGATAGTTTGACCTTTTTATGCTATCGGTTAGAAAAAGTTAGCGATAGAGATGGTGACAGAGAAGAAATCGAATAGAAAGGCCAATGGATTAGGCTGTCTAGTGGGGGGTCTGGTTTTTTGCCTCTTATTTCCCCTGTGTGTTTTCTTTTTTGGTTGGTTATCCTTCGCTCTTGGGATGAGTTGTGCTTTCCCCAGTCAATGTTCGACAGAGGGGGAAATAATCAAGTTTATCCTATCAATGATTTCGTTTTTTGGGGGAGGATTCGCATTACCTATATTCCTCAGTTGTGCCGTGGGAAAAGCCGTCAGATTTGGGTTAAGTCGGAGAAAAAATAACCGAACTTAAACATAAGTTCGGCTAGATTTAATTTAACAACTGGATAAAACTAACTTTCTGTCGCCGTTGCTGTGGTGGGAGGCAACTTAATGTTAGTAGCTAATCCCAGAATTTGCAGCAGACGAATGGTCATCCAAGTCAGGTCAACTTCCCACCATTGTAGGCCATGACGGGCAGAATACTGATAGGCATGGTGATTATTGTGCCAACCTTCACCGAAAGTTAAGAGGGCAACCCACCAACAATTTTTAGAATTATCGTGGGACTCATGACTAACATAACCGAATTTGTGAGTGGCACTGTTGACAAACCAAGTAGAGTGGAAAACTAAGACCAAGCGCACAAAAATTCCCCAAATTACAAACGGCCAACCACCCATAGCATAGAGAATTAAGCCTAAAACAATTTGGATAGGAACAAAATAATTTTGACAGAATTTATAGAAAGGATCGTCGGCGATATCTTGGGTAAAACGGGCAATTTCTTCGTCGGCAGGAATTTCGTGCAGCATCCAACCCATGTGACTCCACCAGAAACCTTTATTAGAATCGTGGGGATCGGGAGCAGTATCAGAATATTTATGATGAATACGATGTAAACCTATCCATGCGATCGCACCCCCCTGACAAGCGAGGGTTCCGCACAAAACCAGAAAGTATTCTAACCATTTGGGAGTCTTAAAACTCCGATGGGAAACCAAACGATGGAAACCGAGGGTAATTCCTAAACCCCCAGTAATCCAATAGAGAATTAATGTCACTCCCACAGCACCCCAGCTAAAATTGCCAGGCAAGAAGGCTAAAAGAGCCACTAAGTGGATAAAAGCCATGTAGATGAGAGTCACCCAGTCGATGGGCAGTTTTTCGGAAGTCGCAACAGTCATTGAATAACCCAAAGGGAAACAACAGGAGACAGAGCATCATTGTCTTATCCGTCTCGATTTGACACAGGGGGAACTTTGACGCTTAATAAATAGTAACAAATATCACAGTCTATTGTTTGATGGATATCCCCTCTCTACTCCACAGGGCAGAAAACGCCTTACTGCCCATTTTTTCGGAAATTGACGCACAGGTCAAGGAAAATCTCCGTCAAGTCCTCGCTGCTTTCCGTGAAAACCGGGTCGGGGTGCATCATTTTGCTAGTGTTAGTGGTTATGGTCATGATGACTTGGGACGGGATACTTTAGATCAAGTGTTCGCCCAAGCCCTGGGGGCCGAAAAGGCAGCGGTGCGGGTACAATTTGTTTCAGGAACCCATGCGATCGCCTGTGCCTTGTATGGGGTTCTTCGACCGGGGGATGAGATGTTAGCGGTAGCCGGTGCGCCCTACGATACTCTAGAAGAAGTAATTGGAATTAGGGGCAGTGGTCAAGGCTCTTTAAAGGATTTTGGCGTTAGTTATCGGCAATTAGAGCTAGATTCTACCGGTGCGATCGATTGGTTGGCCTTGGCCACAGCAGTGAAACCCCAAACCCGTTTAGTCCATATTCAAAGATCCTGCGGTTATTCCTGGCGATCGAGTTTGTCTATTGACGAAATCGAGAGAATTGTCCGTATAGTTAAACAACAAAACCCGAATACCGTCTGTTTTGTCGATAACTGCTATGGAGAATTTATCAGCACCCAAGAACCCACCGACGTGGGGGCAGATCTGATGGCCGGTTCTCTAATTAAAAACCCCGGAGGTACAATCGTCACGGCCGGGGGATACATAGCAGGTAAAGCGGAATTAGTGGAAATGGCCTGCTATCGTCTGACAGCACCGGGGATCGGTAGCGAGGGAGGGGCAACTTTTGACCAAAATCGTCTCCTTTATCAGGGATTGTTTCTAGCGCCGCAAATGGTGGGAGAAGCGATGAAAGGCAGTCATTTAATCGCCTATGTGGGTGATAAGTTGGGTTATCCGGTCAATCCTGCTCCTTTTGTGCCTCGACGCGATATTATTCAAGCGATTAAACTCGGTTCCCCTGATAAGCTGATTGCCTTCTGTAAAGCCATTCAAGCCTATTCTCCCATCGGTTCCTACTTGGATCCCATTCCTGCCCAAATGCCGGGCTATGAGAGCCAAGTAGTGATGGCTGGTGGCACGTTTATCGATGGTAGCACCTCGGAATTCTCCGCCGATGGACCCCTCCGGGAACCCTATATCGTTTTTTGTCAGGGGGGAACCCATTGGACCCATATTTCCCTAGCTTTAGAACAAGCGATCGCCGCTTTGTTGAATGGTTCCCCTCAGCTTCCTTCTCTCCCTTAGTTAAAATCCTAACTTCCTGTCTTTGTGGTTAACAAAAAGGGGACTGTCAGGGGGCAAAAGTTCCATATTAGTATTTAGGCTCTCTTGGGTTTGGTGGGTAAAATGTATTCTTGAGATATAATTCTGCTGGCGAGCGAGTGGCACGAACCACAAAGACACAAAGAACACAAAGATCGGTCGCTCCTATATAAGTTAAACTTATCACACAAAGAATAAGAGAGTCGTATTTATTCCTTTTTTATTTTTGTTAAGGACTTATTGATTGATTTAGGCTCTTTTTTTGGGTAATTCCTAATTTTTAAGATCAATGTAGATTGAAAAAAATGAGATGCAGCCACTTCTCGAACTTGTTTAACTCGATGCCAGACGGGAAAATAAGCACAAATCTAACTATACTCATTAGAATATAAATATCAACGACCACGATAAAAAACTCTTATGCGGGTAACTCTAAAATCGGCCTTGAGTGACAGTAATATCGATGCTAATCAAAGCAGCAGTCAACGTCAACTGATGCTCTCGATCGCCGCCACCAGTGAACAGATCAACACAAATTTACCGATTAATCTTTGTTTAGTTCTCGATCATAGCGGTTCTATGCAGGGAAAACCCCTAGAAACGGTCAAAAAAGCGGCTTTAAGTTTAATAGAATCCCTCGGGGTTAATGATCGTCTCTCGGTGATAGCTTTCGATCATCGCGCTAAAGTTATTCTTCCCTCCCAATCGCGACAGGATGATCTGACCTTAATTCGCTCAAAAATTCAACAATTACGAGCGGGAGGAGGTACGGCGATTGATGAAGGGATAAAATTAGGCATTCAAGAAAGTTCCAGCGGCAGCAAAGGTTATGTATCTCATATTTTTCTGCTTACCGATGGTGAAAATGAACACGGAGATAATCAACGCTGTTTAAAATTAGCCGCAGTAGCGGCTGAGTACGGTATCACCTTAAATACCTTCGGTTTTGGCGATCATTGGAATCAAGATATCCTAGAAAAAATTGCCGATATCGCCGGCGGAAGTTTATCCTATATCGAAAGACCCGAACAGGCTTTAATTGAATTTACTCGTCTGTTTAACCGTCTGCAATCTGTGCGGTTAACTAACGCTTTCCTGCAATTAGAATTAGATGCTCGGACTCATTTAGCCGACTTAAAACCCATTGCCCAAGTTGCCCCAGAAACTATAGAAATGAGCCTGCAAAAAGAGGGGAATTTTTACATCACCCGTTTGGGTGATTTAATGATAGATGAAGAAAAAATTCTCCTCCTCAATCTCTATATTGACCAAATTCCCCCCGGTACTTACACCATAGCTAAGGTGAAGATTCGCTACGATGATCCCGCTTCCGGTCAAAAAGGGCTAGAAACTGCGACTTTTAGCCTTGATATCACCTCCCAAGCTCTCTATCAATCCCAATTAAACGATCAAGTTCAGAAATCAATTCTGACTTTAGCCAAATATCGTCAAACCCAAATCGCCGAAGAAAAATTAAAACAGGGCGATCGAGCAGCCGCCGCCACCATGCTACAAACCGCAGCCAAAACCGCCCTACAATTGGGGGAGAAAAACGCCGCCACTGTCCTCCAAACTAATGCCACCCGTTTACAGGTGGGAGAAGAATTGAGCGAGGGGGATTTAAAGAAAACCCGTATTATTGCTAAAACAAGACTACAAACCGATGAATAAACTACTTATTGAAACAAAATCCCGATTCCTAGCAAAGCAATCATCACTCCGAAAATCGCCCGCAAGTTAATCCGATCCCCCATCATGACAGCGATCGGTAAGACAAATAAGGGACTGGTAGCGGTGAGAGTTTGGGCAATACCCACAGGAGAGAATTTTAAAGCAGTTTGCTGTAACCAAATGCCTAAAAACGTACTGCCGAAAGCAGTGATAATAATAATAGCAATCAGACGCAATGACCAGTTAATCGGTGGTGATGATTCCTGACGGCGAAAAAACATCAGAATTAACACTATTCCCGTCCCCGCTAACAGACGAAACAGGGCACTCTGCAAAGAAGACATTCCCGACTGCACCAGTGCCTGACGAGATAAAACCGCCCCCACCGCTTGGGAAATTGCCGCAATTAAAGCCCAGGCAATTCCTTGCCGCCAGGGGCGTTGACTATTGATTTCGGGAGTTTTTTCGGAAATAACCCAAGCAACCCCGAAGATGGTCAAAATAATGCCAATATAAGCCGATATTTTCAGGGATTCCCCCAAAAAAGTCGCCGCCAGAATTGCTCCCAAGGGAGGCGAAAGGGTTTCTAACAGGAGGGTTTTTCGCGGTCCCAAATAATTGAGGGCGGTAAAATAGGCCGTGTCACCGATTCCTATACCAATTGCGCCACTTGTCAAGAGTATAAATACCGAACTTTGTTGATTAACATCGTGCCATTGTCCGGAAAGGGGCAGCGTCAGGGCAATTAAAGCGATCGCGACTACTCCTTTCAGAAAATTAAGCAATAAAGGCGGGATTTTCTGGCCTAATAGGCTATAAATCGCCGCAGAAATCGCCCAAAGCGCCGCCGTACTCAAAGCCGCTATCTCTCCCGTTAAATTTTCACCGAGACTAAATCCGTTGAGCATTATCATATTTTTGGTCGGGAGACAGTATTAAGAAGACTCCGAGACTCCGAGACTATTTTTATTTATTATCCCCACTTCCCACACCCCCGCTAATTTAGTGATTTAATAAAACCGACCACTGCTGCAGAAGATAAAAACTATGTGTATTCTCGGTTTTGATCCGGGTAAGGATAAATGTGGGATCGCCGTCAGGTCATCGACGGGGAAAATTTATACCCATGAGGTGATAGCATCGTCACAAGCGATCGAGCATTTAGCCAGTCTCTGTCAACAATATCCGATCGAATTATTGGTGATGGGGAATCAAACCACCTCAAAAAGTTGGCGCGAAAAAATTGCCGCTCGTGTCACCATCCCGATTACTCTAGTAGATGAACGCAATAGTACCCTAGAAGCTCGCGATCGCTATTGGCAAATGTTCCCCCCCAAAGGATTACAGAAACTCATCCCCCAAGGTATGCGTCTTCCCGATCGCCCCATTGATGATATAGTAGCGATTCTGCTGATTGAACGTCATTTACAGTCCAAATAATGTCACACTACAAAATAGACACAGCAGGGTAAATTGACGATGCTCCTAAGTAAAGGTTTTGAAGTGGAAATGTACACCGGAACAGCAGCCGGAGAAATTATCGGTTTATCCGATCGCATTGTCAAGGATTTAGATGGTTTTGTCCGGGAACCGGATAGTCGTAACGTAGAATATACTACGGCTCCCATGACTAACTATGACCGTCTTTTATGCGCTACTTTAAAACCTCGTCTGGCTCTACGGCAATATTTGCGTCGTTTAGGCGATTATACCCTCATCCCCGGCAGTACCCTCTCCTTGGGCGATAGTCAACATTTTTATCGCAGTGACCCCCACAATCCCTATCATGACTATATCGAACAGACCTACGGCACTAATGTAGTCACGGCCAGTATTCATATTAACGTCGGTATTAGCGATTATGAGGATTTAATGCGTGCCTATCGCTTAATTCGCCTAGAAGCTCCTTTATACTTGGCTTTAAGTGCTTCCTCTCCTTTTCTCGATGGGAAAATCACTGGGTCCCATTCCCGTCGTTGGCAAGTTTTCCCCCAAACTCCCGCTTATGTTCCCCTCTTTGAAAGTCATAAACATTTTGTCACTTGGACCGAGGAACAATTAAAACTCGGTACGATGCAGAATGTTCGTCATCTTTGGGTGTCGGTACGTCCTAACGGTAGCAATCGTCCCTATAATCTCAATCGTCTAGAATTGCGAATTTGTGACCTGATTGCTAATCCTATTAGTTTATTAGCAGTTATGGCTTTTTTAGAAGCCCGTTTAACTCAACTTTTACAATATCCCCAATTAGACCCCTTAATTTTAAGTCAATTACCTAGTAGCAATCGCGGCGAGGATTTATTAACTTTAACCCAAGAAAACGAACAGGCTGCCGCACGTTTTAGTCTTGATGCCACCCTGAGACATTGGTACGATGGCCGGGAAATCTTAGCTAGGGATTGGATTAAAGACCTCTATGTTCAAGTTTATCCGATCGCTAAAGAAAGGGGTTTTAGTTGTTTCCTCTCTCCCCTACAAAAAATCCTCCGCGAAGGTAACACCGCACAACAATGGTTAAAACAATCCGACCAGGGTATGGATGTTAAAAGTATTATCAAACAGGCGATTATTACCCTAGAAAAACAGGAACGAGAGTTAGAACATAAATTATGTCAGCATATTCTAGTTGCCTGAATAAAAGACTTTTTCTCTAATTATTTGGCTCTCTTGAGGTTATATCGACAACATTTTTCAGGATGATAGGATAAGCTGGAATTATCGAAACCGTAGAAATAACAGATAAAATGAGTAATCTCCTCTGGCCGCGTTTTCTCAAGAAAGCTTACCGTCAAGAACCAATAACTAGCTTTATCTTTACCGCAGCGGCAGTAGATGTCATCATCGGGGTTCTAGGACAAAGATGGACACTGCTGTCTTTAGGGGCAACGATTATGGCGATCGCTATATTCGCCAAGTGGCAACAGAGCCAAAAAAGCAAGGCAATCAACAAAGAAGAAGTCGCAAGATACTATTTACCGCCCCAATCGGGTCAAGTAGCTTTACCAACCCTGAAAAACGAAAAAAATCGACCTTCTTAGCTCAAAAATTTCACCTTGCTTGGCAATCAATCCCCTCAAAGGCTAGAATCTATAGCACCGTTCATTTGTTAATATTCAACTAAATTTATGAAATTCCGATTTACGCGTGGGGAGAAACTTGTTGGAGCAATTGTGGTCAGTGTTCTAACCACGCTGACAATCGGGCAACATCAGCTTACTCAGGCCCAAAGTCCTATTGCCCCCCCTCAACCCGCAGCTGAAAGTGGCGAAAAAAACCCAGAAACTATCCTAGTAGAAGGTTTAGGCAGACTTACCCTCGCTAAAACCTTAGAAGGGCAACAATCCACCCCTAATGCTGTGATTTTCAGCCCCGATAACCAATTAGTTCTCGCTGGTGGTAGTGATACGGATCCTCTCCTGAGAATTTGGTCCGTAAAAACAGGGCAAAAAGTTTCCCAAACTCGGGCCCAAAGAACCAGCGTCAAAGCTTTAGCTATTAGTCCCAACGAAAAATTATTAGTTAGTAGCGGTTCAGATGGTTCGATTAATTTTTGGAATCTGGTGGAAGGCAAGTATTTAGGAATTGCCCTCGAACACGGTAATACGGTCCTCGCCCTTACCGTTACTCCCGATGGTAAAACGTTAATTAGTGGTGGTTTGGAAGGAATTCGCCTCTGGACAGTGCAACCCCCCCGCCGTCCCCTCTATCGTTTAAATTGGGTGGGTAATTTTGTTTATTCCTTAGGCATGAAATCCGATGGTGTCACCCTTGCCAGCGGTCATGAAAACGGTGAGGTACATTTTTGGGACATCCGCGAGGGCAAATTTTTATCGAAATTTGCTGCCCATCCCCAAGCGGTGAGCCAGCTTTTATACACTCCCGACGGTAAAAATTTAATTACTGGTAGTTTAGACCGCACGATTAAAATCTGGGATACGAGCAATAATCAGTTATTATTTACCCTCGTCGGTCATACGGCCCGAATCCGTTCCCTGGCACTCCATCCTAAGGGACAAATTCTCGCTAGTGCTAGTAATGACGGTGTGCGTTTATGGGATGTGACCACAGGGAAACAATTGGCCTGGTTTGATAATAATTCCGACTGGGTGGAATCCCTAGCTTTTAGTCCCGATGGGCAGTATTTGGCTAGTGGTAATTATGATTTTAAAATTCGCCTCTGGCAATTCGTCCGTTAGGCAAAAATACCTTGATTTAGCCTTTAACCACTTCTAGAAAAGCCGATTTAGCCGCTGCCTGTTCCGCTGCTTTTTTGCTTCTGCCAGTTCCCACTCCTAATTTCTGCTCATTTAACCACACTTCCGCGCAAAAACGTTCTTGATCTAAACCATTGATTTCTTTAACTAAATATTGCGGCAGTTTTTTGTATGTTGCTTGTGTCCACTCCTGCAAGGCATCCTTATAATTCTGTCGGGCCGGATCTCGACGAATTTCGGCCGCTTTTTCCCGCAGTGGTTCATCTAACCAAGAACGCACTAAAATCATTGTCTGTGTACTAAGATATAATGCTCCCAAGACCGCCTCAAAAGCGTCTGCTAGTCGAGAAATTCGCCCCGCCCGATCAATACTCGTACTACTTGATACCAATAAATAACGCTCGAAACCGTAGCGATCCGCAAATTCCGCCAGAGTGCGATCGCTAACCATCATCGATCGCAGGGCGGCAAATTCTCCCACTAGCGCCTCCGGATAGGTTTCTAACAATACCTCCGCCGCCACGAGTCTTACCACAGAATCGCCCACAAATTCCAATTGTTCATAATTCTTATCACGCGAAACACTGGGATGAGTTAGGGCCAAATCTAATAAATCCCACCTGACGGGGACATCAGCTGATAAACCCAGCTTTTCCACTAGGGTTTTTAATTGTTTTTGGCGACGCGGATCACTTAAGGACATGGGAGCGGGAAGAAGGGGGTGTGGGGTGTAGGGTGTGGGG
>NZ_JADEVX010000293.1:0-3569 GCF_015207925.1 Microcystis sp. LEGE 00066
CCCCACACCCCACACCCCAACTAAATTACTTAATTTGTGCTATGATAATAGTTTTGGGATAAATTTAAATAGGAGCAGACTGTTTGTATGTCTCGTTATAGAGGACCGCGCTTGCGCGTTGTGCGTCGTTTAGGGGAATTACCGGGCCTAACCCGTAAAAATGCCCGTCGTGCCTATGCACCGGGGCAACATGGCCAGGCCCGCAAAAAACGTTCAGAATATGCCATTCGTCTAGAAGAAAAACAAAAACTGCGTTTTAACTACGGTGTCAGCGAAAAACAATTAGTTCGCTATGTCCGCAAAGCTCGCCGGGCTACTGGTTCCACCGGTCAAGTGCTGCTGCAACTCTTAGAAATGCGTCTGGATAATACCGTTTTCCGTCTCGGTATGGCCGGGACAATTCCGGGGGCGCGACAATTAGTCAATCACGGTCACGTCACCGTTAACGGTAGAGTTGTGGATATTGCTAGTTATCAGTGCCGTCCGGGTGATGTGATTGGAGTCAGAAATCAAGAGCGTTCCCAGGATCTAGTCAAAAGAAATATGGAATACCCCGGTTTAGCCAATCTGCCGAGTCATTTGGAATTTGACAAAAACACCCTCGTGGGCAAAGTGAATGGCGTTGTGGAAAGAGAATGGATTGCCCTCTCGATTAATGAACTGTTAGTAGTGGAATACTACTCTCGGAAAGTCTAGGAAAAAAGCCTTTTCCAGATACCTTGAGGACGCAATTGGCAGCGTCCTTATTTTATTGGTTAAATTTAGTATTTTTGATTGTACATGGGGCTGGCTAATACTAAATCCTGTTTAAAAGTGATAGGTCAGAGTCAGTCAAAAATGGCTCATTGAGAAGGTATCTGGCTCTTTTGGGTTTGGTGGGTAAAATGTATTCTAAGATAAGGTCTTGCCAGCGAGGGAGTGGAACGAACCACAAAGACACAAAGGACACAAAGATTGATCGCTCCTATATACGTTAAACTTATCACACAAAGAATAAGAGAGCCAGTATCTGTATGGAGTGAAACTTATCATCGTCAATGTTACTGACTGCTTGATACCTCCCCTGAACGGTTACAGTTAAGAGAGTAGTCCGTTAGCACCCACTTCTAAATGGGATATTATCAACATGAAAAATCAATTATCTCAGCTTTATGAAACTGATTTTAATTTGTGGCTTGAGCAAACCGTAAATCACTTAAAAAAGGGTAATTTACAAGCCCTTGATTTAGATAACTTAATCGAAGAAATATCCGATATGGGACGTAATAATAGACGGGAGGTATTCAGTCGTTTAAAAGTTCTCTTGATGCACTTACTTAAATGGCAATATCAACCAGAAAAACGGACTAATAGCTGGATAAATACCATTGATGAACAAAGAGAACAATTAGAGCTTATTTTCAGGGATAGTCCTAGCTTAAAACCCTATTTAGCCGATATTTTCGCAGAATGTTATCAAAAAGCAGTGCGAGGAACGGTAAATGAAACTAATTTACCAAAAGAAACTTTCCCAGTTGATTGTCCTTTTAGCCAAGAACAGGTTTTAAGTTGGGATTATTTTCCTGAAAATAGCTTTTGAACAATAGCAGTTTTATGATAAAATTGCCCTGCTATCAAGACTGATTTTTTTCTTGCCAAATAGCTAAGGCCATTTGATGAACAAATCGCCAAGGTAGATGATGCTGACGGGCAATAGCGGCACAATCTTCGTATTCTGGTTGTACGGTAATCGGTTGATTAATTGACTCTTTGTAGGCAACTTTTAGCCTAATTTGACCATAGACAGTATCGATCGATTGTATCTCTCTTTTTAAGATTGATCGCTCTTGAATTGTCCTTCTAATGCCTAAAGTTGTGGTTTCCTGAAAGATCATATTTTCACAAATAGCAATTTTATCCAAGGCACAAATTACTGTCAAAAGTATTCCCAAACGGGATTTTTTCATAGTAATTGCTTGACTAAATACATCCAAGGCACCCACTTGTAATAAAGACTCACTTAAGTAGGCGATCGCTTGCGGATTTAAGTCATCAATTTGAGTTTCTAAAACTGCCACGGTTTCCCTTTCATCTAGCTTTTCTGGTGTTTTTTTCCCTAACCAAAGCCGGACAAGATTGGGAATCGGTAAATCTTTTGTACCTGCCCCTAAACCGACCTTTTCTAACTGCATTTGCGGCGGTTTACCGAAACTTTTAGCTAAAGTTGTCACAATAGCTGCCCCCGTGGGTGTTACTAACTCCGCTTCGATGCCATTACTATAAATTGGTACTTGTCCCTGACTGAACAATTGTACTACTGCTGGCACGGGAACCGGTAAACGACCATGGGCGGCCTGAACTGTACCGCCGCCGGTGGGTAGAGAAGAACAGTATAATTCACTCACCGATAGCCAATCCAAACCCAAACAAGTCCCGACGATATCAATAATGGCATCGGTTGCCCCGACTTCGTGAAAATGCACTTTTTCCGGTGCGATCCCGTGAACAGCCCCTTCTGCGATCGCAAGTTGTTGAAAAACCGCTAAACTCCATTCTTGGACTTTCTGGGGTAAATTTGCCTGTTTAATTAAATTTTCAATCTCCAGTAAATGGCGAGCGGGGGTATGATGGTGATGGTGGTGATGATCAGCAGACTTCTCGGCAGTGACATCGACGTGAATCTTAGTGGCAATTTGACCGCGACGATGCACTTTTTCGGCCCTTAACTGATATTCATCCTCAATTCCTAAAGTTTTTAGTTGTGCAATCAGGTATTCTAAGGGGACTCCTAAATCTACTAACGCCCCTAAACACATATCCCCGGCAATTCCCGTGGGACAATCCCAATAGGCGACGATTTTGCTATCATGGCTACTATTTACTCTCTCCATCCGGAAAATCCCCAACAACGTTCTATCCAAGAAATCTGTAATGCCCTGAAAAATGGGGCAATTATGCTTTATCCTACCGATACCGTCTATGCGATCGGTTGCGATCTCAATGTGAAATCCGCCGTCGAACGAGTTCGCCAAATCAAGCAACTATCTAATGATAAACCCTTGACGTTTCTCTGTTCTTCTTTGTCGAATATTTCCGAGTACGCAGTGGTAAGCGATTATGCTTATAAAATTATGCGACGAGTTATACCCGGTCCCTACACTTTTCTCTTACCGGCGACTAAATTAGTGCCGAAAGTGGTGATGAATCCGAAGCGGAAAACCACCGGTATCCGGGTTCCCGATCACGTTATCTGTCGCACTATTCTCGAAACCCTAGAAAATCCCATTATCTCTAGTTCTGCCCATCTTCCCGATCAGGAGGGGGATTTTCCCACCAAGGGGTTAGAAACCGCTAGGCTATTCGATGCCCTCGATCATGTAGTTGATTTAATTATCGAAGATGGTTCGGCTCCCGGTTCGGAAGTGTCAACTATTGTTGATTTTACCAGCGATCAACCGGATATCGTGCGTCAGGGTTTGGGTTGGCCAGAATTACAACAATGGTTATAACGAAGGCAGGAGACAGGAGACAGGAGATAGGAGACAGGAGATAGGAGATTAGTTTTATTTATTCTCCCCACACCCCACTTC
>NZ_JADEVX010000294.1:0-3530 GCF_015207925.1 Microcystis sp. LEGE 00066
TCGCTCCATACCCCTTTTAATGCTATATATTCTCATTAACCCTTTTAACCTTTGAATTAATTTTAGTTATTATGTACTACTTTAATGGCTTTTTTGATCTGTGACAGTTGAGGGTGCGGAATGTGGGATTAAATCCCTTGCCAGATAAGGATTTAGTCGATTTATGCCCCCCTATCGAACCATACCAAGTAACGAAGAGCCTAAATAGATAAAAAGGAGAATCAGGTTGTAATTCTTGCCAAGAAGTAGAATAAAGATCATTTTCATCTAACCAATGATACTTACCACCGACAATAACTTGATTCTCAATCATCTCCCTTTTGCCCCATAAATCAGCATGATAAACTTTAGCTAAATTTGAAGAACCATTGTGATATTTAATAAAAATACCAATAGCTACACCTTGCTGAATATCAAACACATTTTGATCGGGTGAACCGTCTGGACAGATTTCTTTTTTCTTACTGTTGCCGTGTAAATCGAGAATATAAATATCATCAAAAGTTTTTAATAAACTTTGACGCATTCCCCGAAAAGTTGGGTTATCCAGATAACCATGATTAGTAACAAAAGCTAAAATTCCGTAACCAGTTTTCTCGATGCGCCATTGACTAAAGCGAATAAATTTTACATAATCATCATTTAACCATTTGGGATTTTTTTCGCCTAAAGGTTGCTCATCTACTTCAAAATAACTAGCAGTTTTTTCTCCAGAAATAATATCTTTTCCCTTCAATAATTCCTTAATCCATTCTCCTGTATTTACGGAATGTCCAGAGTAGGGAGGATTACCAATAATCACCATAACAGGATGTTCTTGCTTAACACCTTGCGCTGACTCTGCTTCATCGCGAATACGATTTAAAAAACCATCAGCAGGGGGAATTTGAAAAGCTTCCTGTAGGGTGTTGGTGAGATAGATTCCCAAGCGTTCATCGGCACTAAAATCATAGCCTAATTCCTGAAGTTGTAAACCCAATTTCATGTGTGCTACGGTGTAGGGAGCCATCAGTAATTCAAACCCAAAGAGACGGGGTAATAAATGTTTACTAACATAACTAGACCACATGCCTTTCTGTTGACGAAAACTATCATAGATATGGTCGATAACAGAGTGTAAAAAAGTGCCAGTTCCCACAGCAGGATCGAGGATTAAAACTTGGTGAACTTCCTGAGTTTCTTGGCTATCATTAGGATTTTTAATAGTAAGTTTTTTGGCATCGGTCAAACCTTTAGGAATCTGAAACTTATTTTTTAGAATATAGTCCACACTGCGAACCATGTAAGAAACGACGGGTTCAGGGGTATAATAAACCCCCCTAGACTCACGCATTTTACTATCGTATTCTGCTAAAAAAGTCTCATAAAAGTGAACCACAGGATCCTGCTTGCGCGTGCGTTTTCCAAAGCTGCCCAGAATCCCCTCCATGTCCGTTTGTTGTAAAATAGTGGCTAGAGTATCCACGGCCCAAGTAATCCGCTCATCTAATTCTGTACCAGCAATTTGATGAAAAATTCCCCGCAAAAAAGGGTTAGTTTTCGGGAGGCGAAATGCTGCCGTTTCCCTGGAAAAAGAACTTATTTGATCCGTATTACAGCGTGCTGCGAATAAACCATAACAGATTGTTTGTGCATACATATCGGCAAACTGCGCTTCATTGAGATCACTAATTAAAACTCGTTGAAAAGATTGCAATTGTTGCCGCAACATTCCCCCGCAATCTTGATCTTTTAAAGCTTGGCCGATTGCATCTCGAATTAACTGCGCTAAAGCGGCCATTTTTTTGGCTAATTCTCGCGGTGTTGTTATCTGAATAACTTTTGAGAGGAAAAATTGACAGAACAATTGTTCTACTTGTAAAATACCCTGGGAATCAGGTTTAATTTGCTTTTTTTGATTAAGACTTGCCACGGCAGCTGATAGACGCAATTCTCCCGATACATACCAACGAAATTCTAAATGATCGGTGATAATTAAATTACCCAAAGCCTGTAAATAACGTTTTATTTGGGGAGTATTTTCAACCTTTTTGAGAGAAGTTCCGATATCTTTTGCTTCCAGATGTCCAATTTCTACTATACCCTGATTAATCACAAAATCTGGAGCGCCACAAGCAATCCTTTTGGGTTCATTGAGAGCTTGTAGGTTATTATTTAGGGATTCAATTAATTTTTTTAAAGCAGGACGATAACTGTGTTCTGTGGCGTTACCCTGTTGATAAATGCCCGTGATTTCCTCTAGATATTTTGGCAGTGAATTACTCATTATCGTTGCGACATACAAACGTTCTTCTATAGATAAAATATAACCTCATTTAGCCCCAATGTCCACTGAGATGCCCTCATCCTGCTTTATCCCTCTCCTCAAGGATACCAAAATTAGCTAAAATGAAATGATAGGCGATAATCTCATCCCAACAACTTCACCAAAATATTAACGATGGTCAAAGCATCATCTCCCTTATCTCTAGAGCATCTCTATCATGTTCCCACCTACACTATAGCCGATACTGCGCGCTATCTCCATATTCCTTTGCCCACTCTGAGAACGTGGGTACGAGGACGCACCTACCCCACTAAAAAAGGACAAAAAGAGTTTTTACCCCTCATTCAACGACCTAATCCGAATATTCCGCAACTTTCCTTTACTAACTTAGTGGAAGCGCACGTTTTAAGAGTTATTCGCAAAGTTCATAACATCCCTCTCGATAAAGTTAGACTGGCCCTAGACTATATTAGTGAACAATTTAACACCGATCATCCTCTGGTTCAAAAACAATTTAGTACCGATGGAACTGACCTTTTTATTGAACAATTTGAACATTTAATTAATGCCTCACGTTCGGGACAATTGACGATGAAACAATTCTTAAATAATCTCTTAACTCGTATTGAATGGGATGAACAATATATCGCCACACGGCTTTTTCCCACTATCGACATAAATGGGGAAGACTTCAGCAATAAAGTCCTAAAGATAGACCCTAATATTTCCTTCGGAAACCCCGTGATCACAGGAACAGGAATTCCCACTAAAGTTGTCACAGAACTTTATGATGCGGGGGACTCTATAGAAGATATTGCCAATGATTATAATTGTCAACCTTGGCAAATTGAAAAAGCGATTTTATTCGAGTGCAATTGGCAAGCGGCATAACCTATCAATACACCTATTTTATAGACCGCGCTTTAGGAAAATCTATCGGTGAAGCTTTGCAAGAAATAGGGGTTAAAATTGAATTTCATCATGCCCATTTTGCCCCAGATACACCGGATACGGAGTGGCTACCTATTGTTAGTCAAAGAGGATGGATAGTATTAACTAAAGATGTAAACATTGGTAGAAATATTTTAGAAGTTCAACAGATAGCCCGTTATCAGGCTCAAGTATTTGTTCTAGTTTCTGGCAACTTGCCTGGGAGCATCCCAATTTTGCAATAAGTAGAAATGCTTAGAGACTAAAAACGTTAGCTAAGGCAAAATAAAGAGAAACAATTAAACGGTAGAATCATGAATACAGACCAAAAAGA